>DATAJS010000029.1 GCA_036262035.1 Burkholderiales bacterium
GTCCGACGACCGGTGCGGTTCACGCGCACGCGAAACGGCGCGCCCGGCGCTCCAGAATTGGTGTCCACTATCTTCATGGTGGACACCATCTTTAGCGCTGATGCATTACCCTCTCAAGAGGGTGCTGGCCGGACGCTTACGAAGAACAGCGCTGGATCGACGGTTCACCAGCACAAAAAAATGGCCCGGTTCAAAACCGGGCCATTTAACCGCCTGAATCCTGCGACGAACGGTGCCTACACGCTTAGCTTAGAGAGCTATGAGTGTGGATCGTCGTTGTGCGAAGGGAGCGTTACGTGGGCGTTCACGCAGGAACAAACTCTTCAGTCAATAAGCCTATGATGGGGAGCGCTCATTGCGTTATGCGCAAGGTCTGGATAACTGCGGCGTCGATGTTCTTCGCTACATCGGAAAACGCGCCGAGTGTGCGGAGCACAAACTTCCAGGTCAGAGGAAACGGTTGACCGAGCGATAAATCGTTGCGGCCGGTCTTCGCCACAAATGGCCGATCAATCTTTCCATCTCTGTGCACGATCAGATGCCGCACCTCAATAGCCTCGAATACGATCGCAAAGCTTGCGGCTTTATGGTCGATGCTAATCCCAAACTGCTTGCGTAAGAACTCGACAACGCTGCCCAACCCACCCAACGAAAGTTCGCGAACTTTCATCTCTATCCGCCGCGCGACCGCTTCGTCGATGCTGCCGCACTCCTGTAGCTCCCTTATTGAAATCTGAGAATCGCTGAGTGCTCCAGGATGCGACCGCAAGCATCGCTCAACAATCTGCGACAGGTACGATTCGAAAGCGTCTGTTTGACGAGTGACGAACGTCTCAAGGCAGAATCGCTCGAGTATTCCACCCTCGTCGAATGAAACGCTTGTCCCGGCGATCTTCGTTGCGACCGCTTGAAGCTCGACTTGGATGTGTTCCGGAAGCTGGGGCCAAAGGTCCTTTGCTTGCTCGGCGAGCGCCGGTAGCTCCGGAAGCATCGCAGCAATTGTCGGCATGGCGTTCTGAAGCTCCTTTACAAACTTCAGCACCGTCATTCCTATGGTCTGTTGCGACAGAAAGACGTAACACTCGAGCGTGCCGGCAATCAGAGGGGCATCAGCCTTACTGCTCATAGGCGCAGCTTGAATCAGATGTCAGGTGAAGAACGGCGCATCCGACAGATCGTCCAACATCTCCGTCAGTGCGTTTGCCAAGTAGTCGCCGAGCGCCCCGGGGGGCGCCAAGCTTACAGGCGCCTGCTTGCGAATCACAACTTGACGACTTTGAAGATTCAAGGTGTTGCCGTCCAACCAGCCGCGTTTACTTAGGCTTCTATAGAACTCTCCGTGCGCATTAATGGCCGACGTTCTATCCTCCCAATGGCTTAACGCGACATACAACACGGGAAGCTCATGACCTGTTACGTCGAGGCCCAACTGCCCCGGGCTGGTCATGTCAAAGTGAAAGCCAAACACTAACAACAGTTTGGCTTTGGGTAGAGATGGCGAGAAATAATTTATATCGCCATCGTCTAATTCACTTGTCAGCCATTTGCCCTCGAGCTTCTTCCTGTCGTCAAAAAATTTGTGGATCTTGCTTCGCTCCCATGCCTGATCCAATATCTCCCAGTACGTCGCTCTCGCTTGAGCGTGGATAACGCCTGCCAACAGTTCTGCAATGGTGATTTGAAAAGTCATCTTCATCTCGCGCATGTATACGCTTAACTCTCTGAGTAACGGATTTGCCGTCTCGATACCCTGGAGAGACATTATGAAGGCATAAATCTCATACCAACGTAGCTGGCGAAACTGCACGCCGTGCCCGAGCGTGATCTCCTTCTTGCCCTCTGGATGCTTCGTTACGTAGACCAGCATCTTGGAGTCTGCCGCAACATGCTCTTCGAGCAGCTTGCTGTACCGATTCAGTTGCTCGTCGCCCTCGGTTGACTCAAGCTTGCTCTCTATGAAAATGCAGTGCCGCTTCTGTGCCAAGCAATGAGCAGTTATCACGATGTCCGGTCGCTCTGCGGCCAACACGCCCGGCAAGGCAAAGCGCTGTTGCGTAACAATTGCTGCATCGAGAACGTTCAGCCCTGTAATGAACTTGACGAATGCGCCAAGGAGGCTTCGATCGCGCTCCAGCACTGCGACAAACACTTCGGTAAAAAAGTCTTCCTCCGGATTACGGCCTAAGCTAGGCCGGTACCGTTGCAGCCGATTGAATATGCTCGGCAACAGCCCAGTTGAGACCATAAATGCCTAGAGCAGATTGCTAATCAGGGCGTCATCGCAGAAGTCACGGTGGGGTTTGCCTGCGTTTAGTTCGGGCTGCAGGTAGCGACGAAGGATCGTTTCCAATTTGCAGATGCGTGCTCTCTGAGCGGCGGCGTCAGCAGCAGGCACGATATCAAGGCCGATGAGGATCAAGTATTGATCGAATGCGTGGGCAAGAGCGTCTGCGTAGATACCGCGGAAACGCTCTTGCCCATTGAACTTCCTCGTGAAGTTGTTCATCCAAGACAACGGACGCGGATCGAAGTGCATCGGGATGCGCTCAGCAAAACTGCGGCTGGATGCCTTGCCGACGTATAACGGGGTTCCGCCTTGCGCCGCGTTACAAAACACGTACACACCAGACGGTTTGCTTGCTGTCGATGCAAAGTCTCGCAGCCTGACATCGCCGACGCGCGGTTTCTGCGTGTTCAAGATGGCCGTTTTTAACTCAGAGAGAGGACCATTCAGATAGCGGTCGAGCGGTAAAACTGGCAGCATCGTTGCTCCTGAGATACGCCACTACTTAGACGATGTATTGGCCCGCTGCCTTCAGCGCCCAACACTTGATATTAGCCGACGACAATGTTGCCCTCCGCTACGCGGAACGACTGCGACAGGCCCTGCGCGACGCGGATTAGTAATCTGTCTGCCTCAGGTCTCGATGCTCGTCGCCGCGGCCGGCAGTAGAGACGTGAGGAACTCAGCGAGGCCCTCTTTCGGGTCATCGCGGTCTGACACGATGGGCTGGATATTCCGACTTTCCAGCACGCGCTGCTGAACAGGGTTCGGCCGTGTTAGAAAAATGTACGATTTCGGCCGAGCTTCCTCGGAACCGACCGAAGTCCACTGGCGATTGAGCCGATACAGCATATACCGCATGTTTATGTCGGACAGGCTATAGCCGATATAGAGTACGCTGCGGCCTAACAAGTCGGCTCGGAGCTTGATATCGAGCGGCGACTCAAAGTCCATGCGAGAGAAGTAGCTAGACTCGCTTAGGACAATCGATGACTGATCTTCTACATCACCGTGGAACTTGACGATTTGTGTAGTATTCCCATGGCCTTTAGCAATGTCCCCGACATTTGCGATCTTGATATATGGTTTGCCTCGCGCGGCGTGGG
Source organism: Burkholderiales bacterium (assembly GCA_036262035.1). Taxonomy (NCBI): domain Bacteria; kingdom Pseudomonadati; phylum Pseudomonadota; class Betaproteobacteria; order Burkholderiales; species Burkholderiales bacterium. The sequence continues at coordinate 3,391 of DATAJS010000029.1, forward strand.
CGCGCTCCAACCATTGGTCATAGTTGGTGGTGTAGATCACGGGAAAATCTAAATCTACAATCGCGTCGTGAATCCGTGACGACCGGATATCAATTGTTTTCGCGTGCCACGTCCGCTCCATCCATCGCTGGAGTGGGGCGATCGCGCCTTTTTCGAGCACATAATATTCGGCAAGGGCAAGATAATCGCCATGCGTAGCAAACAGTTCTGCATCGTAACCAAGATCCTCGGCGACATACGAGACTAGTTGCGCGAAGTCGGGCAAGCCGAGGCATCTTGAAACGCCGGCTCCCACGAACAGAAGCGTTCGACGAGAACGGACTGCTTCAATTAGCTCCGCATTCATTTAACAATGCTGCCGCAAGAAATTCGCGAATTGATCCAAGGCAATACGCCGCATCGAAATCTCGTTCTTTTTTGCCCCAAGTTCAGCAAATGTCTTATCAAAGCCATACGGCTGAAATACGCAGTCCCACTGAAAATCACGCGGCCCTCGCGGTTCTGGTGTGATGCGGCCAGCGATTTCGCCGACAAAACTAAAGAACCGCCGAGCATCGGTGTACCCAATCACCGTCCTCGCTACTACTGCGCAGTCCGACGATTGTCCGAAGAGGCAGGCGAAGCGATCCGCGCCAAGGCGATCCCAAAAGATCTGCGTCAATCCTCCTGGCAGCCCGTTTAGATACGCTAAATATAAGCCGGTGTGTTCTACGAACAAGGGCCTGCCCACCTTCGCAAACGCTTTGAGAGTCTTGTCCTTCACAAGGCGTGTCGTGTCCTCCGTTTGAAGTTCTTCAACTGTTATGTTTAGCGCCACGACATCCACGCCGCTGCTAACGAGAATACTGGCGGCTTCGTTCCGTTTGAATTCGTTCTTAGAAACGAACCGGAGTTTCGTATGGATCACTCGCTGTCACTCTTCCGATGGGTGCGCGGCCAGGGCGGCTTCGTGTGTATTACTCTCTAAGGCCGCCGGTCCGACGTACGACGGCCTTACGACCTCGGCAGCCGCTCGCGGATCATTAGTAGCCGCTTTGTTCGCCGCGCCGAAAGGCACGTGGACCATTGGTATATTCCCCGCCGCGGAATGCAAGTGAGTGCGTTGATCATCGAAGAAGATGTGCGGCTTTAGCACACTCAGTATCCGGGACTTCTCCATGCCTCCAAGAAAGAAAGTCTCGTCTGCCGAGACGCCCCACTCTTTGAGTGTCGTTACCACCCGCTCATGACAAGGGGCGTTGCGAGCTGTAACGATCGCGATCCGCAGAATCTTCGGCTTACCTGTAGAACGTAACTCTCGCTCCTCTAAGCGCTGCATGAACGAGAGCTTTTTGAAAAGCTCGGCGAGCGGGCCAGGATTGTGCGCTAGTGTCATCTTCGCAACTTCGTGCGCCTGAAACTCGTCCAGATCGTTGTTCTTCTTGAATACAGCCTCGGCCTCGTCATCGGCGATTACGCCGTCGAAGTCAAAGGCGACGCGTAGCTCGGTGTCAAGGTCATCATCGTAGACCTGCGACGGAAGGACGAGTCCAGCAGGGTAATTGGCCTCAATTGCTCTTTGGACATCCTCCTCATTAGCTGTGAGGAATAGCGATGCATTGAAAGCTGGGAGATATTGATACGGCGACCGGCCGGTGAGAAACGCGGCACGAGTAATAGTTAACCCATAATGTCGAATTGACCTAAACACCCGCAGGCCAGTTTCGGGCGAGTTTCTCGAAAGCAGTACAACCTCAACCGGCGCTTGCGCCGGCATCGCTTCGTTAATGCTCAAAAACCGGCGAATGAACGGAAATGCGACGCCTTTGGGAAAGGGGACGTCGATATTCTTTTCCTGATGCTTGCGGTATTCATCCGGTCCCTTCGTCAAGAATATCTGATGAGACTCGGACAAGTCGAACAGCGCGCTGGACGCAATGCCGATTACGAGCTTGCGTTCTATCGGGAAGGCCATTCGTTGTTGACTTCCTCCGCTGAGTGAGTGTGCTACTTATAGAGCGTCCCACATCATGCGCATAATGTCTGCGTTCTCTGCTAGCACCTTCTCGGTCTTTGATCGGCGTCGGCCGATCTGATGCACCATGCCTGAAAACAAGTCAATAAATTCAATTTGGGATGGCTGGACATTTATGCCACTCGCTTCCAACGTCAAATGGGCTATCTCGAGCGTCAGCCGCGCGACTTCTTCATTCAACTTCTCATTACGGAGATTGATGTAAATCGTGCGCTCCTCACCGTCTTCCAATGCGCGCAACTCGGGGGAAAGGCGCAGCGTCACCCCTCCTAGACAGGAGTGAATGCGGGGGTTGCTAACCGGTATCAGGTGACGTTTCGCGGCTGCGCTGAGTTCGAAGCGGTCTAAAACGCGGTTATTGTTGAGCCGACGGGAGGGCAACATCAGCCCCTCGATGCGGCTCTTAGCGGCAAGAAGCCGACTCGGCTGGTTGCCCGACCTGTAGAAGTCGAGGATTCCGGTGACCGCGGGCTTGTAGTAGGGAGTGCGAAACTTCTGTGGCTCTCGCTTTGGATACTTGTGCTCTAGCAAGATCCGCCGCTGCTCATGCGCGGGCATTCGGAGCAACTCCGCCGTTGCTTTAACAGTGAGGCTTGGCAGCGTTGTCGGCGTCACGGCTACCTCACTTTTCGCGGCGGACGCCTTTAAACGGCTTGGGGTCGGCTTTCTGATCCATAAACCGGCCACTGTCGCCATCTCGCTTTACCCAGCGGTCGTTTTGAGGGTTGTGCACTTGAGAACGGTTCTTAACCGCCCCGACTCGATGCCCGTCGCCTGCAGGAGGATTCTTTGCCATGCAAAACTCCTTGTACGGTACAGTGTTAGGTGGTACCTTCCCTTGGAGCCGCCGTCACGGCGCAGAAGGTTGCCGTCGCGCCCTCCGGTTTCCGGATCATATTTTACAGGCGTTTTTGTAAACTTCAAGGATCTGGATGGTAGGTGAGCGTATTAAGCTGGCTCGTCGCAAGGCGGGCCTCTCGTTACAAGGTCTGTCCGACCGCCTAGGAGGCTCGCCCACGCCTCAGGCAATCGGCAAGTACGAGCGCGGCGAGACGGTGCCGAGTAGCGTCATGCTGCAGCAGCTTGCCGCCGCATTAAACGTCTCCGTCAGCTACCTCATGGATGCGCAAGGGGTAGAGCTTTCTGCAGTCGAATTCAGAAAGCACGCTAGCACCACGGCGCGAGAACGTGCACATGTTCATACGGTCGTGCTCGATTGGATAGAACGCTATCTGGAGATCGAGTTGGCGCTGGAACTGCCAAGCGCCGACTGGCAGAGGCCACTAGCGGCGCCGAGGCAGTTGAAGACTATAGATGGTGCTGAAGCTCTCGCTGAGGATGTGCGCGCCACGTGGAACCTCGGCCTAGATCCAATTCCCAGCATGACCGAGCTCCTAGAGGAAAAGGGGCTCAAAGTGCTCATCCAACCCTTCCCTTTGCGCGTGTCAGGTTTTACATGCATCGTCAAACGACCTCGTAACCAACCAGACGTGCCCGTCATTGTCGTCAACAGCGCAGTCTCGCTGGAGCGCCGGCGCCTAACGCTCGCACACGAACTGGCTCACCGGCTCATTGAGCCCGACTGCCTGTCAGAGAAGGATGAGGAAAAGGCGGCGACGATTTTCGCATCGGCTTTTCTCATGCCACGCACCCACTTGAAGGGCGAAGTGGGTGCTCGCCGCAATGCACTGGGATATAGCGAGCTCATCGAACTAAAGAGGCGCTATCGCGTAAGTGGCGCCGCGCTGCTCATGCGGTTGCGCCATATTGGCACCATATCTGACGCGACACTGATATACGCATTCCAGAGTATTGCAAGGACGTGGCGAACGCAGGAGCCACATGAGCTTGAGCCCCAAGAACAACGAGGCGAGTATGAGAAACCGACTCGGTTCGATCGGCTTTGCTACAGAGCCCTGGCAGAAGGGTTGATCTCTCTCACAAAGGCATCGGAGTTGCTGCGACAATCCGTCAGCACAGTGGAACTGGGCCTGCGTGGACCCTCCGCTAAACCGTCTGGGGCCGGCTAGTCCACGACATGTCAACTGTAGGCTTCGCTTTAATGAGGCCTGCCTAGCTTAGCCGATGAGTCAACCACCAGCATACGAACTACCGTCGGATGAAGAGCATGCAAGACGGCTACAGATTGGTTGCCTACGCCGTCATGCCGGCTACCGTAAGTGCTGCGAAGCAGAAAAAACGGGCGAGGCACCGGTCGGGCCGTATGCCAAGACCCTGCACAGCTTTGGCGACGTTTGCAGTCAGACGGACGACGAAGCAATGCAGGCGCTTCGGCGGATGTTTTGGCAGCCGCGGATGCACGGCGCGTTCGAAGTGCATACGCTCGAGGAGTGGCGCGACCACGCCGGTTCACCAGACTCGTATGTTGTCGTATTAAACCGGTATGCTCCACTCAAACTCGTGCTTGAAGACGTCGAGAAGATTTTCAAGCAACGGGGCGAGTTGACACGCGGTAGGCCGAAAGCCGATTACACCGGCCAAACCTATCCGTTTTTCGCCCGACCTAATTGCGATGTAATTAAGACGCGACTCGACGTCTTTGATCTCAGCTGGCGCCGCCTGGCCGACCCTCTCTGGAAGATTTGCGAAGTTGCGCAGCTTAGTCCCGCGCTCGATGCCGGGCATGAAGCTGATCGCATGAAAATGGAGGAGGAGGCCGGCAGGTACTTGCGTGAAGCAGAGGCGATGATCGAAAACGCAGCGAGAGGAGTGTTTCCTAAATATACGCTTGCCCCAGGCCTTGAGTCGCACGTTTATTTCGCCGAACACCCCGATCCCCCCACGCGCCACGCGCTTAGACAGGTTCTGAACGCTCGTTTAGCCGGTTAATGACGTCGCGTGCTTTTAACGACACGTCACGCCGCTCGAGGTGCGCGTATCGCTGTGTCGTCGCTGGGGAGCTGTGACCAAGTATCGCGGCGACTTCATAGATGCTCAGGCCATTGCGAATCAGCTTCGAGGCGCATGAGTGCCGAAGTGTATGGATGGTGGCGCCCGGCGCAGCCGCCCTCAGCGCCTTCATAATGGCCTTGGCGGCATAGCCGCGAGGGCCGCCGCTCTTGCTTTCGAAAACCCATCGTGAAGCCGGTGCATGGGCACGACGGCGCGTAAGGATGGCCGCGACACGGTCGGTCATAAAGATAAGCGTCTCCGTGTGCGTCTTCTGACGCCAAACTTGTATCGAGCGATTCTCAAGGTCGATTCTGACCCACTCAATTTTCGCCATCTCAGAGTACCGACAACCCGTGTCTAGTAAGCATACGGTTAAGTCATAAGCGTCCTGCATTGCTCGCCTTAGCGCAATCGGCCGACGATCATATGGGGCGAGGCGAGGCCGTTCACGTCTGGGGTCCAAGCACTCCAACAGCTTCGCTTCCTCTGCTGCCGAAAGGTAACGCTCCTTATAACGCGGGATTTTGATGACCGGAAAAGCAATATCGGGCACGTGATAGCCCATTGCTTTCGCGTATACCACCGCACATCGAATCAATCCTATGCCGTGCTTAATCGTCTGAGGAGACAAGCCGGCGGCCTCCCGGTCGTGGCGGAATCGTTCCAAGTCTTGACGGCTGAGGTCATCGAGACGCTTACCGCCAGTGATCGATGCCAAGACAGCCTTTTTGTTCGCCACCAGCGCGGGGTGGTGAGGCGTTCTCTCCTTTGATCGGCAAAACAGGTCTAACGCGCCCTCCATGGTGATTCGCTCACGCTCACCGAGCTGCTGCTGACGGTATATCTGAGCACGCCATTCAGCCTCCAACTGTTCTGCAAGCCGCTTGTTCGTAGTGCGGGCGCTGCGGATATAGAGCTTGTGGCGCCATTGGAATTGGATGTACCAGCTGCGTGATCCGGCGCGACGTACGACCGCCATTTCCATGTCCTCCACGAATTGATGGGGGACCGTCCACCCTCTTCCCTTCTTAGGCAAGGCTTCGTGCGGTCGTGACTCACGACGGTAAGACCGCAGGGTAATGGGGCCCTTTTGGTTGTGGGGTGTGTCCGGCGAGGCAGTTCGGTAAAAACGCGCTGCGCCTGCAGGCGCACTTCAACCACTCGACAGGACTATCACATATGGCACAAAGCAAACATTCGCAGCACGCAGTTACGGCTACAGCTCTGAACGGCGGTAATGGCGCGTTACCGCCCATCGAAGACATTTCCCAAGTACTTCCTGCTCTACGTAGGGAGGCCGACCATTACATCGAGCAAGTGTACCAACCGGGTCACAAGCAGCTAATTCGCATACTGCAACGCTGCTACCAGGTCTACGAATGGGCGCACCCGACGGATGCGGCAGAGGCAGCAGGTAGGCAAGAACAACTGGACGACATGATTGATCCGGTGCTGGCTGAGCGCGGCATCAAACCGCAGAATTCCAGCACGCTTATGACGAAGATCGTGTACTACATCTTCGACGTGCAGCGCGGGCTGGCGAGCGCATATTCGATCATCCTACGCAAAGTGCACATGGCTAATGTGTCCGTCGATAGCTTTGCGTCATACATCGATGGTGCGGGCGGTTTAGAGGCGATTCGCCTGGGTCGTGACGGGCCGAACGCCAGTGCTACCCCCGACCGAAAGATGCTGGAAAGGTCTTTGCTGAAACGTAAACCCTTGGCAGCAGGCGAGCGCGGCGTCGTTGAAAATCCTCCCGAGCGTGCGCAGCTGCGTGCGGCGCTCGTCGCTTGCACAAGCGACGGCGTCGCCGAAATCAAGTGGGTTTCCAGTCGAAGCTCCGGAGTCAGCGGCCTGCTGAAGATGGCTGGGGCTGAGCAGACGGCGCCCTCCGCGAATGTGACGCCGCTTTCCAGTGCCGGCGGGACGAAAGCCGCTGCGTAACGGCCGTGCTCCTCGATTCCTAAAGCTCACGCTGGAATGCCAGCCCGAGGCTCAATGTCGGCTCCCTTGTGGCCGCGCAAGAGTGCTCCGCTGGAATTCCAGCGTATTCCTAAGAAACACACCACACGACAAACGCAATGCAGATCGCTATTAGTACAGCAGTGATTGATAAGGCGAACGCCAATGAGTTTGCGGAGCTGAATCGATCATTCCGCAACGTTGATATCTCTGTCGCCGAGCTAGCGAATCATGTGGCTCAAGGACATCCATTCTGTGCACAGCACGCAAATGGGTGGCGCAATACAGCCAATTTTCTCAGCGCGGGTTTTTTGGCTGTCGATATTGATCATGGCCTCCGCTTGAATGACTGCCTAAACGATCCATTCGTTAAAAGTAACGTCGCATTCATATACACAACCGCCAATCACACCGAGCAGTTCAACCGCTTCCGCATCGTATGTGAGCTTGAGCGACCCATTACTGGCGCCGCCGAGATGAAGGCCGCGCAGACCGGGCTTATTGCTCGTTTTGGTGGAGACGCTAGCTGCAAAGACGCATGTCATCTGTTCTACGGATCTCATAAAGGCAAGTTCCACCGGTTCTATCGAACGCTATCGGCGGCGACGCTGACCGACCTGATAGCAGCGGGCAAGGAGCGGCGAACCTCGGCGCGCGGTAGCCGGGCCGGGGGCGGCGCAAGCCCTGTGCGATCGCGGCGGCTTATACCGATCACCACGGTTCTGCAGACGAGCGACGGTCTTAGCCACCCGCTGGATCAGGCGCCGTCGGGCCTCGCGGTCCATTGCCCGGTCCACTCGGACCAACGGGCGAGCGCCGTCGTAGTCAAGTCCCGATCAGGCACACCCGGAGTGTGGTGTAGCGCCTGCAACCTTACGTATTTCGCAGTGGAGGCGCCGCCAACGTACCCTTTTGACTATGGATTGCGCTGTTACCTGACGGCATCAGCCGAGCAATGGGAGCTCTATGGTGATGACCAGGACAATGTTGATTACTACGAAATGTGGGGAGGAAGTGTCATACCCTTAGCCGCGTCATTTCTCACGCAGCGTCACTTTTGCCAGTCACCCGTTGTGGAAGGACTGCTGGGCGACAGGCCATACCTGCAATGGGAACAGGTCGACGGGGAGTGGCGCCCGACGGCGACGCTGACCGCGGTGCGCAGCCCTAAGGGGTCTGGTAAAACAGAACTGCTAGCCGCCTATGTCAAATTTCTTAAGAAGAACAGGCAGTCCGTGCTGCTCATAGGCCATCGGCAATCGCTGATAAGTGCCACAGCGGAACGACTTGGACTTACCTGTTACTTTGATTACGTGCGGGATGGGGCACCCGCACGGCACGATCCTCAGCGTGCGCTTGAGGACGAAGTATTGCGGTTTTCAGCGCCCGCGGACGCGCATGCCGCTTCATGTGAGTCGTTGCGCGGGGGCTGTGATGAGACGCCATCCGCCCGAATCGTATACCGCGAACCCTCAAGTCGGTTTGCGATCTGTGTTGACAGTCTGTCAAAGCGGCTAGACCCAAAGCACCACCGTTACGATGTGGTCATCGTCGATGAGAGCGAGCAAGTATTCGCGCATTTGTTGGCTGACACGCTAAAAGGGCGACGGCGCGAGACACTGGTATACCTGCGGCATTACCTCAGGAGTGCGAAGGGCGTTTGTTTTCTAGACGCGGATCTGAGTCGCGTCACGTTGGACGTTGCTGCGGCCCTAATGGGCAGCCCGTCGAGCGAACTCGTAATCAACCAAGAGAGCCGAGTCGGCCGGGTGATGGACATCTACCGGAGCAAAAATCACCTGATCCGCGTTCTTGAAGAAGCGATCGGCGCAGGCCGACGTTGTTACGTCGCCGCGAATTCCAAGCGCTTGTGTCGAAGCCTTTGCGCGGCGCTTTCCAAGCGATTCAGGCACTCACGACGCATCGTCGAAATAGATTCGGAAAACTCACAAAATCCCGCCGTTCAGGATTTCATACGTGATATCCGATCACAAATTTTGAACGTGGACTGCCTTATCGCGTCGCCCTCGCTCGGCACAGGGATCGACATCTCGTTTCCGGACGGGGCTTGCCGAATCGACCACGTCTTTGGGTTCTTCGAGGGATGCATCAATACGCATTTTGACATCGACCAGCAGCTGTCACGGGTGCGGAATCCAGGAAGCGTCGCCGTATGGGTATCGCCCACGGAATATCGATTCGAAACTGAGCCGGCCGCTATTCAGCGCGAACTCAGCCACACGGAAGGAGACCACCGCCAACTCATTGGGATTAACGATAAGGGAGAGCGCGAGTACGCGAAAGACGAGATTGAGCGCGTCTATGAAATGATTTATTCCGAAATCACCGCTATGGAGAGGGGCTCGAAGAACCGCCTGCGCACGAATTTCGTCGAGCTGCGCAAGCACAACGGCTGGGATATTCGTTTTATCGATGCAAACGACGTGTCGGCGAAGCGAGGCGGAGAAGTGGTGCGAGAGGGAAAGGCGGTCATGGTCGAAGAATTCGCGCAGGCCGTGCTTGCCGCCGCGGTACTAGAGCGCGACAGCTATGAGGCGCTCAAGGTTAAGGCAACAACTCCTACTCCGGCTGATTCGGCGTCGATGCGACGTTACGAGCTCGAGAGTTTCTACAAAACGACTGTTACACGCGATCTGATAATCCGAGACGATGATGGGACTTACCGTCGATCTATTCGGGCGTTCGAGATGCTGCTTGCCGATGACGCAGCGTTAGCAAAGCACGACAAGGCTCAAGAAGGCTCGCTGCCAGGCGATCGCGACTACTTCCAACTGAAGGCGTCGGTGCTGCAGTGCGCTCTGCGCACGACTGGGCTCTTCTCGGATCGGCAATTCGACGTCGATGCCGTCGTGACGATGGATTCGTTGCGGCCGTTCGCCCAGTATTGTTTAAAGCACAAGGCGCAGATCGCCCGGTTGTTTAACGTTACGATCCGAAATGATGAGGCGTTAGAACACAAGCCGACGCAGGTCCTCGGAAAACTGCTGGCGTATGTGGGACTGAGATTCGCGAAGCCGCGAATTCGCAAATTGAACGGGCGGAAGATTTATGAATACCGCCTCGATGCGGAGGCGCTAGAGCGGGCAAACCAAATTCGCGTGCGCCGTGCGAGCGCTCCTCCGGACGCGACAGCGGCCGATGATTTCTTAGTCGCTTTGCAGGCCGTCCGCGCTCGCGCGGCCGCTGCGAAGGCTTAGCGCGGCTGCGCAACGAGTGTAACGGGCAGCGAGGCGGAGCAGTCCGCCCCGCCCAGCCTTACCGCTTGACGGTCTTCCGTTTGCAGTTATACCAATAGGTCAGCGCACCCTTCGGCGTAAGGGTCGCACCTTCCACGAATGCCGCGACGATCAATTCCTTGTCTTCGGCTTGCAGGGCGTCGTAAATCAGCCGGGCTGCGTCGGCCTTCGACTTACCCTCCTTGATTGCCGCCAACCCTGCCTTGATCGCACCTTTGATGTGCGGCCGGGTCAGGTCGGGAGGCGCCTTAGTCGCTGCGGCCGCCGGTGTCGGCTCAGTGATCGCCGTCGATTGCCCACCTGCGCCAGTATGGCCGTCCGAGTTCACTTGCTCCTGCTCCGACTGAAGCTCAGTTGTGGCTGCATCCATCTTCTTGCTCTCCTTGGTTTTCGGCTTTTTGACCATTGCGATACATCTCCCATAGTTCTTTAATCAGACGCCTAGATTCTGATTGGGCGATGGTCTCGAAGCCGGCGACGTCATCAAGCAGGTTCAGAATCGATTCTGAAAATGCCGCGCTCGTCAGGTGGTATCCGCACTCATCTCGAACAATGCGGACAAGCGTCCTTCGCTGTTCGGCGGTGAGGGAATGCAAAGGACTGTGCTTCGCGACCATGCGCGCACGGTCCCTTCAAACCTGTCTCGGCACAACAGGGACTCGCCAGCGCTCTTAGAAAAGCGCTTGTCGACGACGCTATAGCTGCATTGATAATCGGCGCCGCTATGCTGCCGATTGCCAAATTCCCGTTGGGAAGAGTAGTTGCGACGCCTGCCTCTTTGGAGGTGGCGCAGCAACACGGAGTGAACCTGCTGACGCTAGTTGCACGACACGCCGCGGGTGATTGGGGGCACGTCAGCCCCGACGACTGGAAGGAAAACGATCTTTCGTTGGAACGTGGATTCCGAATTCTATCGGCATACCCGATCGACCCTCAGAAAGACTGCAGAGGCTTCGGTTCAAACACGATATGGATCATTACTGAGGCGGATCGCTCTGTGACAACGATCCTGCTGCCTGACGAGTACTGAGACTACAGCTTTGCCTTGCGGAGCAGCTGCCACATCGGAGTGTCGAGTGCAGCGGCGAGCCGCATCAGGGTGAGGATCGCAACATTGTTATCACCCCGTTCTACGCGGCCGACATAGCTTCGATCCACTTCAGCTCGCAAAGCCAGTTGTTCCTGCGAAATGTCACGGCTCAAGCGTGTAGAGCGAATTGCCTTACCTAGAGCGAGTAGGGCAGGATCGCGATGGCGAATCGTAAGCTTGGGCACCCATGAATGATTGATGTATGCTGCATTTAAGGCCACGGACCATGGTCCTCGTATTTGCAACGACGTCGGTGGCAGCAATCCAAGGCTGTCGCAACAAAGGCACCATCGCCTTCGGAACCGGCATATGCCGACCGTCGCGAAAAAGGGAGCGGAAAAACAATGAATCGAGTCGGGTTCCTCTGTGCGGTGGTGTGTGGTGCAGTGTTGAGCGGCTGCGGAAAGGGGGGATCGGAAACAAAGCAGGCGGAGGCGCGTTGCATCGAGCAAGCGAAGGCGCAGGGTTACCGCAGCGGCCAGTGCGCGTATACGTTTATCGATACATGTATCCAGACGCAAAGCCGCAGTGCCATGGAGTCCGTCTTACGAGCCGACGCTGCATTAGGCACCGGCTCCGCCCTGACCTGCCCCAATATGCCTTCGACCTACGCGGCCGCTTTCGATCGGTTTTGATCGGATCGGCTACTTCCAAGGAAAGAAAGACATGACCGGGTTCTATGTCGCTCTGTGGGCTGTCGTTATTCCAGGCTGGTTAGCGTGCATCTGGTTTACTGGCAGGCTCGCCTTTTCTGATGCGCCCGAAGTGCAGACAGCGGGGGGTAAAGCTGTCGGCCAATTATTGCTGTTCTTGTTTGCTTCGTTCATACCTTGGATCGCCGCAATCCTCGGCTGGTGGTACATCGTGGCTGGCCCGACTCGCCAGCGTTCCGAACGGAGAATCGGCCTGCATCTGACCAACGCGTCAGCGGCCGATATGGCTCAGTGGATTGACAATCAAATTACCGTGCGGCACTTATGGTCGGACGAGTGGCTCAAGCGCCGCTGGATCGATCTTAATACGGAGGGCAAAGGCGAACTGCTAAATGGGTGTGCGGACGCATACCGTGACAGCGTTAGGCGACATGTCACCGCGTACGCGCACTCGTCTCGAACCGTTTACGCCGACTTCGTCGCGGCATTGCGCGACGTGCTCAAGGGCGACCACAGCGTGCCGACGGTCGACGCACGGCGGTACTGCCACAAGTGTGGTGTTGAACAGAAGATACAGGATGCGCGCTTTTGCTCGGCGTGCGGAGTCGGGCTTATCCCGGCGTAACGCGAAAGCAGTGCCAGTCGGCGCCTACCCCTTGCGACTGGCGCTATCCACGCCGTCAGCTCACGGCCTTCAATATTCAAACTGGGAGATGTGGCAATGGATAATTACATTAGAGATCGGAACGGGGCTGTGCTCGGTCATGTTCAGCAGCAAGGGCCCTTTCTATACATGTACGACCGAGGCGGCAAAGTACTTGGGCGCTATGATCCAAACACTAACGCGACGTACGATGCAGGCGGGATGCTCGTCGGCTACGGTAACGTTCTCGGCTCTCTCCTTCGCAGTTGAGCTTGCGCGCATAACCTTTGGCGCTCTGTGGGACAGCAACGCATGGTAGATCGAAAATTCAAGCTTGGTGCCGTCATAGTTACCTCGAGCGCGCGCACATTTCACGAGCGGACGGGCGCCGATCTCGGTGCATTGCTGAAGCGACATGCCGCCGGCGACTGGGGCGATATGCCTCCTGCAGAGAAGGCCAAGAACGACTTGGCACTTCTAGAACAACAGCCTCTTCTTTCCGCGTATAAGCTGGGCACTGACGGAAGTGAGGTGATTCACATTGCAACGGAATTCGAACCTCACTACACAATGGTGCACGGGCCGGAGTAGGACGGCGCACCGACTATATTTTTAGCAATGACTGAGCACCACACAGATCGCAACGCAGACGTTCTCGACTATCATCAGCTGACGGCGGAGTTATTTGCAGCCGCCGATCGGCGCTCGATCGAGGAAGTCTGCCGATTGCTGGCGATACACATCGGCTGCCTGGAGCAACGATTCGGGCGCACTGCGGTGGAAGAAAGTTTGATCGTGCTGCAGACGGACCGGCAGAGTCTCGCTCACATACAAGCCCTTGAACTCGGCCTAAAGACGCTTGTTGCGTTCCTCTCTTTAAGTATTGATCCAACGGACGACTGCAGCAGCCTGCACTGATTCTGCACGTAGCGGACAGCGTCGTGTCAGCGCTTAGCCGACTTATGGAGATCCGACCGTCTTGGGCCGAGGCGCCAGAAGCACGTGGCTGACTGCGGTTCAGTTGCTGTGCTAACGCCGCAGCGATCCGGAATCGGACGCCAGCGTTGTGGCACCGGCCTCAGAGACCTATCGTATTCCTAGGGCGGCAACCCTATTCTGGAACTTTGCGGCCTGCCGACGTCGACCGCTCGACTCCCACAGCGTAAACGCTATCGACGGTGAGTGGCATCGCGTTTCTGCTGGTGTTTGCCTGACTGCCCAAGCCGTGCGACTATATTTTGGAATTGCCGCGTGGCTCTCTCTTCGTCGCGTCGCGCGCGAATGGCGAGGGGGGAACGGAAAAAAGCAGCTAAGGATTACATCGTTAGATCCCATGTTTTCCCTTGAGCCGTGTATAGCCTCCTCGACTACATCGAGCACGCTTCTGGCGTAATCTCGCCAGTGTTTCAGATATTTCGTGCGGCACAGTTCCTCTATTCGCTAACGCGCCCGGCCGTCAGCACCGTTGTAACAGAAGTGATCGTTAGCGATACCAGTGAAGAGGACGGTATCCGGCGCCAGCACGCGCACACACTTCAAATAACTGCTAACGAAGTCTATGGCAGGACTCTCGAGCGTCTCGATTACCTTCGGGCCGATCGTGACTTCTTGGCCAGTCAGATCAGCATCGCTAGACAGGTTGAAATGAATAACACCTATTCACTCGTCACGCGCGAACGCGCGGCGATCACGATCCTGGAGCTACATACTGTCATCGGAAAATCTGTCTTGCGCTCAATCGAGGAAATGCAGGCGACACCGATCTTGCGTATAGATCATCTTCCGGTGCGGAGGCTTTCATCTTGATCGATCCATTCAGCGCCGTAATTGCATCTCTCGCGGCGGCATGGTTGCTCCGCAATTCCATACGTGCCAGCGACAGCGAAGCACAACGGGAGGCGCGAGTTGCCGCAGACGAAATCGAGAAAGTCGAACGCCAACTACAGCGGGACGTGGCGAGCATGACGCGCAAGCAGGCTCTGAGCACGATTCGCGCGGCAAAGTTTCAATACGTTTCGAAAGCTCAGCAGTTTTATGCCTTAAAGACCGAATACCGGGAGCGTCTAGATGTTATGTGGACCGACATTCGCCGAATAAACGCGATGAAGGCGCAGCTTTACGATGATCGGGCGCACGGGGACATACCAGTCTTAAAGGCGAAGACCAACGAATTACACGCGGTAGTCAAAGAAATCAGCGCGGCGCTAAAAGATTATGACAATCACGTTCGCCACTACAATGGAATCGTAGCGAGAATTAAGCAACTGGAGGCGGAGTACAACTAGGTCAAGTCGCAACGACAAGAGTTAAGAACCTAAGGGCGTTACCGATGGGCTCCCTGCCACTACAGCTCGGCACCGTTGTACTTCAGCCAACCACGCTCTGCAATATGAATTGCTCGTATTGCTACCTGCCAGATAGGCGCATTAAAGCGTTTATGTCGGATGATGTGGTCGCTCGCGTGGCCGAAGTTGTGGGACGACAGAGGAAACGGACATACGTCTTGTGGCATGGGGGAGAGCCGCTTGCTACCGGCGTGGCGCGTTTTGAGCGACACCTAGAAAGGTTTAGGCGTTCGGTATCTCAAGGGATATGCCAGCACAGCCTTCAAACAAACGCGACCTTAATAAACGACTACTGGTGTCGATTATTTAAATCGCACGGATTCAAAGTTGGCGTCAGCGTAGATGGGGATCAAGCATTAAACGCGGCGCGTGCATTTTGGAACGGACGACCAGCATACAGTGCGGCGGCGAGAGGCATCGCATGTTTGCGTAAGTTCGACATCCCTTTTGGTGTCATAGCGGTGGTGAATAGCGCGAATGTAGCTTCACCGCTCGATTTCTATGAAGGGCTGTTGTCCCTCAATCCGGTTTCCATCAGCATCAATGTTGAGGAGGCCGAAGGGGCCAACGTCGGGCACAGTCATGTACGAGATGGCGATACGAGAGCATTCTGGATGGGCCTATACCAGGCTTGGCGCGCAAATCCGCAGGTGCCAATCCGCCAATTTTCTGATGTGGTCTCGATTATGAGACTGGTTTCTCGCGGCGGGATGCCGAAGTTGGAGAAGGAGCGCAACCTATATCCAACGATTGATGTGAATGGGAACGTATTTCTGCTGTCCCCAGAATTCGCTGCGGCTCCGGCGCACGTGCGACATACCTTTATGGTTGGCAACATTCTCCAAGACGACCTTGAGGAGATAATCCAAAAGAGCCGTACCCATCGGTACGTGGCTGAATTTTTCGTTGGAGTAGAACGGTGTCGTGAGACATGCGAGTACTTCCTATTTTGTGGCGGAGGACAAGCTAGCAACAAGTTTTATGAGACGGGAAACCTCATGGCGACCGAAACACGCTATTGTCGCAATGCTAAGATTTACCCGGCCGAAACCGTTTTAAATGCGCTCGAAGGAGGTATTACTTCATGAGCAAGACAGAGCAAATGTTACGACGTATCAAGGCATTGGATGGTCAAATTGATACGGCGGCAGCCCTGCTGCAACTCGACGCTTCGGAGCGGAGTAAAGGGTGTGATCGCCCTACACTCGGCCGTTTCGACAATAGCAACGATCCCGGGCCTCCATGGCCTGGAGAGTGGGACGACAAGAGCAAGTAGAACGACGTTTTGGTGCGAGAGTAAACGCGTTAAATCGGCTTAACTGTTTTCGGCAATGACCACCAACACTCATAGCTCTCTAAGCTAAGCGTGTAGGCACCGTTCGTCGCAGGATTCAGGCGGTTAAATGGCCCGGTTTTGAACCGGGCCATTTTTTTGTGCTGGTGAACCGTCGATCCAGCGCTGTTCTTCTAAATACAGAAGAAGAGGAACAGACCAATGGCCGACAATTGGACGCAAATCAAAGACCTGTTAGACGAGATCTACGGGGTCATCCCTAACGAGCTATCGGCCCTGAGCTGCACGTCATACAGGCACGATCGGGGAACGGGCGAAACGACCGTTAAGCTGGAATACCGAATGATCGAGCCTGCCGCGAACGCCGAGCCGGCCGATGCGCGACGAGGCGAGATGGCGCTGCTGCGGCACGTCATCGCCGACGCGCAGGCGATCCGTGCAATGCAGAACATCGAGAGCGAACAGCGGAAAGGCGAACGTCGTGCATCTCGATCGTGACATCCGTGAGCTCCTCGATCAGAACACGGGGCTTCCGATCGAACATTCATCGCTCAGGGTGACAGAGCAGAGCGTCGATGATCGAGCTGGAGAACACGTCGTAAAGCTGGAATACCGCTTCCGCTTGCACGATCGAGAGATCTCGGAGCGGTTCGTGTCAGAGATTCCGAGGATCGTCGATCATGAAGCGTATCGAGCCAGTCTCATGGACCTCGTCTACGCTGCCATAGACTGATCGTCACCCTGTCGGCGTCGTGAAAAACGACGACCGCAACGGCGTCGTGCGACCCGACAGAACGCATCAACCGTAACCAGTGGCAAATTTGCCATGCCACGTTCCCTTGAACCTGGTCCCCCAACTGCTGGGGCTAACGACTCGTATGTTTGTTTCTAATATTAAAAAATGAATCCGTTAGCCCCGCTCCTGGCCGGAGGGGTAAGGGGATAACGGTTATGAACATGGATTCCGGCGTCGGTTTTTAACCGTTATCCCCACGGTACGACGTCCAACCGTGAAGAGGATAACGGTCCCGATGGTTGTTTATATTATTAAAAAATGAATCCGTTATCCCCCACTCGGCGGTGCTCCGGCGGCATCGGATCGACGACCATTCCCGTACGTGAAGCGGTGAAGGTCACCTAATTGGGCGACTTACGACCAAAACGGTCGTTTACAACGATGGTGGGGGACGGAGAGACCGGGAAATCGCGGGCGTAGTACACATAGGCAAGAATCTTGGGAAGCTAATGTTCTACCATTGAACTACACCCGCGGCGGTTGCGATTATACAGCCGCGACCGTCGCTGACTCCGAATACAAAGCCAAAATGGATCCCCGCCTTCGCGGGGATGACGATCCGCGGGGTTGACGGGTCGCTGTCGCAACCCGTCATTTACGCGCAAGCCTATACCGTATTCCCACCCACCCCGCCCGCGGCGCGCCGGGACCGACGAACTGTTCGTTGGTCCAGAGCGCCGCGTCCGCGATGAAGCGTCCCTGCGCATCGAACGCGCTGCGGCCGAGCTGGCCGGCGCTGGCGTAGTCGCGGTCGAACAGGTTCGTCACTTTGGCGAAGATCTGCCAGTGCGAGCCGAGGTCGTAGCTCGCGCTCAGGTCGATGAGCGCGTAGCCGCCGATCTTCCCCGCGCCGCTGAAGGCGCCGCCGGGCTCGTGCGCATTGTTCTCGTTGCCGCGCACGTACTGGCCGGAGTACGCGGTGAGCGTCGTCCCCACCGTCCAGCGCGCGGCGGGATGCGCGAGCACGTTCACCTTGAAGTTGTGCATCGGCACGCCGGGTATGCGATTGCCGGACTTCACTTCGATCTGCTGCGCCGCGCACGCCGGCGACGTGCCCGCGGTGCTGTTGCTCGCCGAAACCACGCACGTATTCGATTCGAACGTCGCGCGCACCAGGCTGTAGCTCGCCTGCCATTCGAACGGCGCGATGCGTCCGGAAAGTGCCAGCTCCGCGCCCTGCCTCAGCGTGCGCCCGAAGTTCTGGAAGAAGCCGCGCGCCGCGCTTGCCGTGGTGCCGACGAAGAGGATGTCGTCGGCGCTTTGCGTGCGGAAGAGTCCGGCGTTCCAGCGCATCGCGTGCGGCAGCATGCCCCGCGCGCCGACTTCGAAGGTGCGCGCGACCACCTGCTTCAGGAACGGATCGGATTGCAGCGCGTTGGGCAGCGTGCACGGATTCGCCGGGTCGGCGCAGCCGAGCTCGATCGGCGACGGCGCGCGGCTGCTCTGGCTCGCGCCGGCGTAGAAAGTCAGCGCGCCCGAGGGCTGCCACGTCGCGCCGATCGCCGGATTGAGCCTGCGATAGATGAAATCGCCGTCGAGATTGGGCGTCACGCCCGGGCTCAGCTCGTCGGTCGTCCGCACGTGCGTGACGTTGTAGCGGCCCGAGACCGTGAGGTGGAGATCGGAGCGCAGCGCATGCGTATGCGTGAGATACACGCTCGCCGTGCGCGTCGTGCCGCGTAGCTGCGCATCGGTCTGCGGGCCCTCGGTGGGAACGACGCCGCGGCCGTCGTCGAGATTGCCTTCGGCCTCGGTCTGCTGGAAGCGGCTCGTCGCGCGGTCGTAGGACACGCCCGCGGCGCTCTGGCTGGCCGCGGCGAGCCGGCTCCACTGCAGCGTCACGCCCCGCGAGCGCTGCTGCGTGCGCGTGCGGCGCTCCACCGCGTTCGGATCGCCGGGGTCGTCGAAATCGTCGTTGATGTCTCCGTTGACCGTGCGCGTGCGGTTGGTGCGCTGGTACAGGATCGACGAGACACGCTGGTCGTCGGCGAGCCACCACGCCGCGTTGAGCGTGGCCAGGGTCATCTCGTTCTTCGTGATGTCCGGATGCGTGTAGATCTGCTCGCGGCGCATGACGAGCATCGGCTCGGGAAGCAGCCCGTTGCCGATCATGCTCGTGTTGCCGTACGTGAACGCGAAGTCCCATTCGAGCTTGCCCAGGCGCTGGCCGAGCTTCGCAAAGACGTTGCGCACGCGCGAAGGCGATTCGTCGCGCCAGCCGTTGTCCTCGAAACCGGAGAGCGCGACGAATGCGGCGGTGTCGCCCGACCGGCCGCCGTGGGCGAGCTCCACGCGGCGCCGTCCGAAAGAGCCGCCCGATACCAGCGCTTCGGTGCCCGGACTGGTGAAGCCGCTTCGCGTCTGCAGCACCAGCGCGCCGCCGAGGGTGTTCAGGCCGAACAGCGGGTTCGATCCCGGCGCGAGCGAAAGGCTTTCGATCGCGAGCAGCGGGATGAGGTCCCAGTTGACGATGTCGCCGAACGGCTCGTTGAGCCGCACGCCGTCCTGGTAGACCGACAGGCCCTGCGGCGTGCCGAGGAGCGGGCTCGCGGCAAAACCGCGATAGCTCACGTCGACCTGATACGGATTGCCCTGGATCTCGTTGACGTGGACGCTCGGCACGTGCGTCGCGAGCGCCTCGGGCAGCGACAGCGCGTGGGAACGGCGCAGCGTCGAGCCGTCGAGCAGCTGCACGTTGGCCGGGATGTGCTCGCGCGGCACGTCGGTGCCCGGCACCGGTGTCGCGCCGATGACCTCGACGTTGGGAAGCTGCACCGGTTCGTCCGCGTACGCGGACCCCGCGGCGGCCGCACAGCACGCCGCCGCGAGTGCGATGTTCCTGAGGTCAACGTGCGGCAACTCCCCCCTCCGTCGTTGCGGCTCGTCGGCGGCAACTCTAATATCGCGCTCAGCCGGTCGAGCATAGGCGAACGCGCCATTCGCGCCTTCCCGATGAAGCCGGGAAAAATTCCCAACGTGCCGCCCTCTTCCGAACAGCCCGCGACCACGGTCAGGCGCGATCTCGCGATCGTCGCGGCGGCGGTCGCCGTCGCCGCGGTCGTCACGGTGCATTTCGAAGTCAGCGAGGCGCTGCAGCGCTGGGCGAGCGCCTGGGAGCGATATCAGCTCGACGAGTTCCCGGTCATCGCGCTCGTCGCCGCGGTCTCGCTCGCGTGGTTCGTATGGCGCCGCATCGGCGAGGTGCGCGCGGAGCTCGCGCGGCGCATCGCGGCGGAGCGCGCGCTGGAATCGGCGCTCGCCGAGAACCGCCGTCTTTCGCAAACCAGCGTGCGGCTGCAGGAAGACGAGCGGCGCCGCCTCGCGCGCGAGCTGCACGACGAGCTGGGACAGCACCTGAACGCGATCAAGCTCGAAGCGGTGACCCTCCGGCGCGACGCCGACGGCGAGGAGGTTCGGCGGGGCGCCGAGTCGATCGCGGCCGGCGCCGACCATCTGCACGCGATCGTGCGCGACATGACGCGAGCGCTGAGGCCCGCGGGCCTCGACGAGCTCGGTCTCGCGGCCGCGCTGGAGAACTACGTCGAAGGCTGGAAGGACAAGGCGGGCGCGCGCGTCTCGCTCGACATCGCCGGCGAGCTCGAAGGCCTGCCCGAGGAAGTGAACATCACCGTCTACCGCTTCATCCAGGAAGCGCTCACCAACGTCGCGCGGCACGCGCGCGCCCGGCACGCGACGATACGCGTCGAGCGCGGCGCGAGCGCGGTGAGCGTGACGCTCGAAGACGACGGCGCGGGCGCGCCGTCACCGTGGACGAGCGGCGGTGTGGGCCTGATCGGCATGCGCGAGCGCGTGGAATCGCTCGGCGGCAGCATGCAGGTCGTCACCGCGCCGGATCGCGGCTTTAGCGTCGCGGCGACGGTGCCCGTCGCGGGGGCGATGTCGTGAGCCGCACCCGCGTCCTGCTGGTCGACGACCACGCGGTGGTGAGACAGGGTTATCGGCGGCTCCTGGAGCGCGAGGACAACCTCGCCGTCGTCGGCGAAGCGGGCACGGGCGCCGAGGCTTACCACGAGTTCTGCCGCCTCGTCCCCGACGTCGTCGTGATGGACGTGTCGCTGCCCGACGTGAGCGGCATCGAGGCGCTGCGCCGCATGCTCGCGCGCGAGCCCGAGGCGCGCGTGCTGATGTTCAGCATGCACGAGGAGACGATCTTCCCCACGCGCGCGCTGGAAGCCGGCGCGCGCGGCTACGTCACCAAGGCGAGCGCGCCCGAAGTGCTGGTCGACGCGGTCCGGGCGGTGGCGGCGGGCACGATGTACCTCAGCCACGACGTGGCGCAGGCGCTCGCGCTGAAGAACGTCTCCGACGGCGCGGTGGACGCGCTCTCGGCGCGCGAGTTCGAGATCATGCGACTGCTCGTCGCGGGCGATTCGATCGCCGCGATCGCCGAGAAGCTCGCACTGAGCGCGAAGACGGTCGCGAACTACCAGTCGTCCATCCGCGCCAAGCTCGGGGCGGAGAACGCCGCGCAACTGCTCGCGATTGCGGCGCGCCACGGCTTGACGGGCAAATGACGCGGGCGCCCGCGTCATCCCGGACGCGTCCGCGAAAGCGGGCGCGATCCGGGATCCATTTTGACTCTCATCGAACTTTCGAGTGATCCACGAACCCGTCGCGGTTGGGCATCTTCACCGCCGGCAGGGTCTGCGCGTTCATCGTATCGGTCTCGCCGATGATGCCGTTCAGATGCAGGATGTACGCGGTCACCGCGTACACCTCGTCGTTGGTGAGCGTGCGCGGCGCGGTGACCGGCATCGCGCGGCGGGTGTAGTCGAAGAGCGTGGTCGCGTGCGGCCAATAGCTGCCGACGGTGCGCACCGGGTTGCCCGACGCGAGCGTGCCCTTGCCGCCGACGAGCGCATCGGCGGGTTTGCCGGCGCCTTTGGCGCCGTGGCACGACTCGCACTTCGCGGCATACACTTTCGCGCCGGCGCGCGCGTCGCCGCCGCCGGGCGGCAGTCCTGCGCCGCTCGGCGGAATGACGATGTCGATCGCGGCGATGTCCTGTGCGCTGGCCGGTTGTCCGAGCCCCGGACCTCTGCCGAGCGATTGCCCCGACGGCTCCATCGTCTCGGCCGCGCAGGCGGCGAGCGCGAGCGAGACGACGAGCGGGAGCATCGAGCGCTTACGCGTAGACATTGTCGATGCTCCCGTCGGCTTTCACGCTCCAGGTCTGGATCGCGTTGTTGTGATAGCGGTTGCCCGGCGAGTAGAGCGCGGTCCACGCCTTGCGGCCGGGCTGCACGTTGCCTTTGTCGTCGGTCGCGCGGCTTTGCAGCAGCGCGGGCTGGCCGCTCCATTCCCACGGCAGGCGAAAGCGCGTCACGCTCTTCGTCAGCGAAGGGCCGGAGAGCCGCGCGTCCTTCCACGTCGCGCCGCCGTCGGCCGACACTTCGACGCGCGTGATGCGGCCCGCGCCCGACCACGCGACACCCGAGATCTCGTAGAGGCCCGGGCCCTGCATCGTCATGCCCCACGACGGCCGGGTGATCGTCGACTTCACGCCGAGCACGAACGTGAACTGCTGCGACTTGCCGTCGGGCATGAGGTCGCTGTACTTCGACGTCTCGTCCTTGCTGTGCTGCGGGCCTTCGGTGAGCTTCAACTGCCGCAGCCATTTCACGTTCATGTTGCCTTCCCAGCCGGGAAGCAGGAGCCGCATCGGGTAGCCCTGCTCGGGGCGGATGCGCTCGCCGTTCTGGTAGAGCGCGATCACCGCGTCGTCCATGCACTTGTCGAGCGGGACGCTGCGGCTCATCGCCGCGGAGTCCGCCCCTTCCGCGTATATCCACTTCGCGGCAGGGTCGACGCCTGCTTCCTCGAGCAGGATCGACAGCGGCACGCCCGTCCATTCGCTGTTCGACAGCAGGCCGTGGATCGTCCCGCACGTCACCTGCAGCGGCTGCGGACCGGTGTTGCGCGAGCTGTTGCCCGCGCACTCGACGAAGTGCACGCGGCTCACCATGGGATAGCGGTCGAGCGTCGCGGGCGAGAACGTCAGCGCGCGCTTCACCAGCCCGTGGATCACCAGGCGGTGCGCTTTCGGATCGATGTCGGGAACGCCGCTGTGATGACGCTCGAAGTGCACCCCCGCGGGGGTGATCGTGCCGTCGAGCAGTTGCAGCGGCGTGAGCGAGCTGCCGGTGCCGGGCGAGACCGTCGGATAGCCGGACGTCACCACGCGCTTCACCGGCTCTTCGAACTTCGAAGGCATGCCGTACGCGCGCAGCGGCGTGCCGGGCGCGCGGGACCACGCGGGCAGCGCTTCGGAGCCGGTCGCAGCCGATGCGCTTGCGGTTACGACGCCCGCGGTGAGCGCCGCGCTGCGGGCAAGGAAGTTACGGCGGTCGGCGCGTTCGTCCTTCTCCATGGCCCCTCCCTTGGATGGGTAGTCTCATTTTTTTTCGCCGGCGGACACGTAAGCCCACAGGGCGTCGATCTCGTCGCGCTTGAAGAGGCCGCCCCACGGCGGCATGCTGTTCTTGCCGTTGCTCACCGAGCGCACGAAGCGCTCGTAACCGTCGGGCGGAAACTTGCGCAGGTCGAATGCCCCTTCGGGGTCCTGCATGCGCGGCCCGTGGCACGGCGCGCAGTGCTGCGCGTACATGCCCGAGCCCTTCTTGATCTGCTCCGGAGTGACCGCCGGCGTTTCGGGCGAATCGGCGTAAGCGCCGGAAGCGGCGGCGACGAGCGCACCGGCTACGAGGAGTTTCTTCATTTCGACCGCGTCAATCCATGAGCCTGAACGTCCAGAGCGAGCCGCCTTTCTGGATCTTGCCGTCGGTCTCGCGCCGCGCGGACGTGCCGCCGCCGATACCCGAGAGCACGCTCACGTACTGCTTGCCCTTGTAGGTGTAGGTGATCGGCTGCGAGGTGACGCTCGAGCCGGTCTGGAACGCCCAGAGCTCCTTGCCGCTGGACTCGTCGAACGCGACGAACTCGCCGCTGATCTTGCCGCTGAAGACGAGACCGCCGCCGGTGACGAGCGACCCCGACCACATCGGGAACTCGGTCTGCGGCACCTGCCACGGACGCTTCGCCGTGAGCGGATCGAAGGCGGCGAAATAGCCCCACGCTTCCTCGGGCTTGCGCGGCGCGGTCGTGTTGGTCACGCCCTGGTAGCGTTCGCCGGGTTTGTAGGCGGGCAGATCCTTGTTGATCTGATAGATCGCGGTCTCGTGCTTGACCGGGAAGTAGAGACGCTGCGTGTTCGGGTTGAACGCCATCGGGAACCAGTTCTTGCCGCCGGTCCAGCGCGGCTGGAGCTCGACCTTTTCCCCTGCGCGCAGGCGCCTGGCGACGTCGGTCTCCTCGACGCGGCCGGTCTTGGGATCGATCGGCGTCTTCGCCCAGTTCACCGGGACGTACGCATTGCCCGCGATCAGCTTGCCGTTGGTGCGGTCGAGGACGTAGAGGAAGCCGTTGCGATCGGCGTGCATCAGCACTTTTCTCTTCTGGCCGCCGATGTTGATGTCGGCGAGCACGTTCTCGTTCACGCCGTCGAAGTCGTAGGTCTCGGCGGGCGTCCACTGATAGCCCCACGCGATCTCGCCGGTCTTCGGGCGCATCGCCACGACCGAAGCGACCCACAGGTTGTCGCCGGGACGCCAGTTCGCGCCCCACGGGCCGCCGTTGCTCGTGCCCCAGTACGTGAGGTCGAGCTCGGGATCGTACGAGCCGGTGATCCAGGTCGCGCCGCCGCCGCGCTTGTACGAATCGTCTTTCGGCCAGGTGTCGCCGCCGGGCTCGCCCGGCGCCATCGTCATGTGACGCCGCCACACTTCCTTGCCGGTCTGCGGATCGTAGCCGGCGACGAAGCCGCGCACGCCGTACTCGCCGCCGGTCATGCCGGTCATCACGACGCCGTTCGCCACGAGCGGCGCGCTGGTGATCGAATAGCCTTCCTTCCACTCGGCGACCTTGGTCTTCCACAGCTCCTTGCCGGTCTTCGCGTCGAGCGCGCGCAGGTGCGCGTCGAGCGATGCGACGTAGACCTTGCCGTCGTACAGCGCCACGCCGCGGTTCGACAGGCCGCAGCAGACGACGCGAGCGACCGCGGGATCCCATTCGATGTCGTAGTTCCAGAGCTGGCGCCCGGTGCCGATGTCCACCGCGACGACGCGCTTGACGTTCGCGACATAGAGCACGCCGTTGTAGACGAGCGGCTGGGCCTGCTCGCCGAGATCGTTGGTGAGCGACAGGGTCCACGCCGGGACGAGACGCTTCACCGTGCTCCGGTCGACCTGCTTGAGCGGGCTGTAGCGCTGCTGGTGGTAGCCCATGCCGTAGGTCAGCACGTTGTCGGTGCTGCCGCCGTTACCGTCGCGGAGCAAATCCTGCGCGGTCTGGGCGTAAGTGAACGAAGAGGCGAATGCGGCGGACAGCGCCGCGATGACGAGACGCTTGCTCATAAACCCTCCTTGAACGGACGCCGCGCTTTGTATTGTTCACGCTTGCGGCATGGCGTTACTTTAGCACTTTCGCATGAAGCGCCTAGACTTCGGGCCGGCGAACGCTCAGCATATGAACCGGCACGATACGCCGCCGCCGACCGTGCCTTCAATACAATGAAAACGACGTCCGCCACGTTCCTCCACGCCGCCGCGAGCGCGCTCGCGCTGGTGCCTGCCGCCGCGCATGCACAGCAGCAGGCCGCCGCGCCGGTCGTGCTGCCCAATGTCAGCGTCACCGCGACGCGCGTCGAGCGCCCGAGCTTCGAGCTGCCGGTGTCGATCGACACCGTAGGCGCACAGACGATCCGCGAAGACCGGCCGGGAGTGAATCTCTCGGAGGCTCTCAATGCCGTCCCCGGCATCGTCGTCTCCAACCGCCAGAACTACGCGCAGGACCTGCAGATCTCCTCGCGCGGCTTCGGCGCGCGCTCGACCTTCGGCGTGCGCGGCCTGCGCCTCATCTCCGACGGCATACCCGCGACGATGCCCGACGGCCAGGGGCAGGCGGCGTCGTTCAACCTCGACACCGCCGAGCGCATCGAAGTGCTGCGCGGACCTTTCGCGTCGATGTACGGCAACGCGTCGGGCGGCGTCATCCAGATCTTCACCGCCGACGGCCCGCGCGACCCGACGTTCACCGGCAAGTATTCGCTCGGCAGCTACGACACCAGCAAGTGGGCGCTCGGCTACGGCGGCACGCACGGGCCGCTCAACCTGAACGCGATCACCAGCGTGTTCCGCACCGACGGCTATCGCGACCACAGCGCGGCGCGGCGCGACCATACGCACGCGAAGCTCAAGGTCGACGGCGGCACCGCGGGCACTTTCACGTTCGTCGCCGATGCGCTCGACCAGCCCGAGACGCAGGATCCGCTCGGCCTCACGCGCGCGCAGGTGCAGGCGAACCGGCGGCAGGCCGACCCCGTCGCCACGCAGTTCGATACGCGCAAGAGCATCTCGCAGACTCAGGCCGGCTTGCTGCACGACATCAAGCTCGGAAGCCGCGACTCGCTACACGCGCGCGTGTACTACGGAGACCGACAGGTAACGCAATATCTAGGGATTCCATTGACCACGCCAGCCGGTGCACCCGTGCAGCTCGCAGCGACGCACTCGGGCGGCGTCGTCGACCTCGACCGCCAATTCGGCGGCGCGGGACTGCGATGGACACACATGGCGGAGTTCGCGGGTACCGTGCTCGGCGTGCACGTCGGCATGGACTACGAGCGCATGGAGGAGCGGCGTCGCGGCTTTCTGAACATCTTCGGCAACGCTGGCGCACTCAAGCGTAACGAGGACGACACGGTGAGCACCACAGACGGGTACGTGCAGCTCGAATGGCATCCGCTCGAGCGCATGCTCGTGCTCGCGGGCGTGCGTCACAGCCGCGTCAAGTTCGAGTCGGAGGATTTCTTCGTCGTGCCCGCCACCGCCAATGGCAACGACAGCGGCTCGATCCGCTATGTGCGCACCACGCCGGTCGCGGGCATCTCGTACGAGGTCATGCCGCGACTCAACGCGTATGTGAACGCCGGCAAGGGTTTCGAGACGCCCACGTTCGCGGAGCTTGCATATCGCCCCGACGGTACGTCGGGGCTCAACTTCGCGCTGCAGCCTTCGCTCAGCACGCATTACGAGACAGGGGTCAAGTTCAAGATCACCGAGAAGAGCCTGCTCACCGCTGCGATCTATCGTATCAATGTCTCCAACGAGATCGTGGTGGCGGCCAACTCCGGCGGACGCACCACCTTCAAGAATGCGCCGCACACGCGCCGCGAAGGCCTGGAAGTGGGCTGGCAGGGCAAGTTCGGCGCCGGCTGGGAAGCGGCAGTCGCCTATACGTATTTGAAAGCGCGATTCCGGGATACTTTCACCACGGGAGCACCGGCGGTCACGGTGCCGGCCGGCAACCGTCTCCCCGGCGTGCCCGCGAGCACGCTCTACGGCGAGCTCGTATGGCGCTACCAGCCGTGGGGTTTCCACGCCGGCGCCGAGGTGCGCTACAGCGCGAAGATCTTCGTCGACGACCAGAACAGCGACGCCGCGGAGTCGTACACCTTCGCCAACCTGCGCGCCGGCTTCGAGCAGAAGATCGGCACGTGGCGCCTCACCGAGTTCGTCCGCGTCGACAACGTCACCGACAAGAAATACATCGGCTCGGTCATCGTCGCCGAAGGCAACCGCCGGTTCTTCGAGCCTGCGCCGACGCGCAACTGGCTGGTCGGGGTGACTGCCCACGTGACGTTCTGACGTCGTCCCCGCGCAGGTGACGTTGCGACGGCAGTCGAAACGTCATCCCCGCGCAGGCGGGGACCCATTTTGAAGTACTCTTGGACGGTAAAATTGGATTCCCGCCTTCGCGGGAATGACGAAAGCCCGCCTTCGCGGGAATGACGACAGCCCGCCTTCGCGGGGGACTACGAATCACGATGATCACCATCACCATCAACGGCGAGCGCCGCGAGTTCGCGCAGCCGCTCGCCTTCACCGACCTGGTCGAAGAGCTCGGCCTCGCGGGCAAGCGCATCGCGGTCGAGCGCAACGGCGAGATCGTGCCGCGCAGCCAGTTCGCGCGGGCGGCGGTCGCCGACGGCGACACGCTGGAGATCGTCGTCGCGGTCGGTGGCGGCTGACGCTTGCACCGCACTGCCATAACAACACGGAGGATGAAGTGAAACGAAGCACGTTCGTCGCCGCCGCGCTCGCGCTGTTGCCGCTGGCAGCCGCGTCGCAGCAGTTCCCGCAGCGCCCCGTGCGCGTCGTGGTTCCGCTCACGCCGGCGTCGGGCGCCGACATCGCCGGCCGCATCGTCGGCAGGCAGCTCGGCGAGATCTGGAAGCAGACCGTGCTCGTCGACAACCGTCCCGGCGCGGGCGGGCAGATCGGCACGCAGATCGTCGTGCGCTCGGCGCCCGACGGCTATACGCTGCTCGTGCAGTCCTCCTCGCACACGGTCAATCCTTCGATCTACAAGAACCTGCCTTACGATTCGTTGAAAGACCTCGCCGACGTCGCGCTGCTCGGTTCGACGCCTTATGCGATGGTGACCGCGCCGAACGGTCCATACCGTCCGCTGAAAGCGCTGATCGATGCGGCCAAGGCAAAGCCCGGCGAGCTTCCGTTCGCCTCGGCGGGGGTGGGCACCTCGACCCACCTCACCGGCGAATACTTCGCGCAGGCGGCGGGCGTGAAGCTGATCCACGTGCCTTTCAAGGGATCGGCCGAGGCGCTGCAGGACGTCGCCGCCGGCCGCGTCGCGTTCTACATGGCGCCGGTCAACACGTCGATCGGGCTCATCAAGGACAATCGCGTCGCGGTGCTCGGTGTCGCCAACGCCAGGCGGATCAGCATGCTGCCCAACGTGCCCACGATCGCGGAGCAGGGCCTGCCCGGCTTCGAGATGGAGGTCTGGTTCGGCGCGTGGGCGCCGTCCGCGACGCCGCGGCCGGTGCTGCAAAGAATCGCGAGCGACATCAAGGCCGCGCTGGCGTCGCCGGAGGTGCGAGACCAGTACGCGAAGCTCGGCATCGAGCCCGGCACGCTCTTTCTCGGCGAGTTCGCGAAGTTCGTCCGCGCCGAGATGGCAAAGTACGAGAAAGTGGTCAAGCGCGCCGACATCCAGCCGATGTGACGCGAAATCCGCCGTTGACGCCGGTCATTGCGCGCCGCTCCCGGCGCGGGCAGACTCGACGTCGCTACCTATAGAGGCCCCGCCATGAAACCTCACGAAAACCTCGACCCGCTGGTCATCGCGGGCAAGCCCTATGCGTCGCGCCTCCTCGTCGGCACCGGCAAGTACAAGGACTTCGCCGAGACGCGGGCCGCGGTCGAAGCGAGCGGCGCGCAGATCGTCACCGTCGCGATCCGTCGCACCAACATCGGCCAGAACCCGAACGAGCCGAGCCTGCTCGACGCCCTGCCGCCCTCGCAGTTCACGATGCTCCCGAACACCGCCGGCTGCTACAGCGCCGACGACGCGGTGCGCACGCTGCGCCTCGCACGCGAGCTGCTCGACGGCCACGACCTCGTCAAGCTCGAGGTGCTCGGCGATCCGAAGACGCTGTACCCCAACGTCGTCGAGACGATCGCCGCGGCGAAGACGCTCGTCGCCGACGGCTTCAAGGTGATGGTGTACACCTCCGACGATCCGATCATCGCCAGGCAGCTCGAAGAGATCGGCTGTGTCGCGGTGATGCCGCTCGCCTCGCTCATCGGCTCGGGCATGGGCATCCTGAACCCCTGGAACCTCCAGATCATCATCGAGAACGCTCGCGTGCCGGTCATCGTCGACGCAGGCGTGGGCACGGCGTCCGACGCGGCGATCGCGATGGAGCTCGGCTGCGACGCGGTGCTGATGAACACCGCCATCGCCACCGCGAAGAATCCGGTGCTGATGGGCTCGGCGATGAAGAAAGCGGTCGAAGCCGGCCGCGAAGCGTTCCTCGCGGGACGGATGCCGAAGAAGCTCTATGCCTCGTCGCCGAGCTCCCCGACCACCGGGATGATCGCGCCCAAAGCTTGACCGACGAGCAGCACCGACACATCCGCAGCTACGTGCTGCGCCAGGGGCGCGTGTCGAACGCGCAGCGGCGCGCGCACGACACGCTGCTGCCGCGCTACGGCATCGAGTACTCCGAGTCGCCGCTCGACTTCGAGCGCGCGTTCGGACGCACGGCGCCGCGCGTGCTCGAGATCGGCTTTGGCATGGGCGAGACCACCGCGACCATCGCCGCGGCGCATCCCGAGACCGATTACCTCGCGCTCGAAGTGCACACGCCGGGCGTCGGCAGCCTGTTGAAGCTCATCGAAGAGTACTCACTCGCCAACGTGCGCATCATCCAGCACGACGCGGTCGAGGTGCTCGGTCGCATGATCCCCGACGCAAGCCTCGACGGCGCGCACATCTTCTTTCCCGACCCGTGGCCGAAGAAGCGCCATCACAAGCGCCGGCTCATCCAGCCGCCGCTCGTCGCGCTGCTCGCCTCGAAGCTCAAGCCCGGCGGCTACGTGCACGCCGCGACCGACTGGCAGGAGTACGCGGAGCAGATCCTCGAAGTGTTCGAGAAAGAGCCGCTGCTTACGAACACCGCCGAAGAGTACGCGCCGCGTCCCGAGTACCGGCCGCTCACCAAGTTCGAGCAGCGGGGATTGAAGCTCGGGCACGGGGTATGGGATGTCGTCTTTCGACGTAAACCGTAGGGTGCGCGCGAGCGCACCGCGCCTTTAGCGGTGCGTTAGCACGCACCCTACGACAAACACCATCGCATCAGTCGATGCGGATGTTGGCTTCCTTGATCAGCTTGCCCCATCGCGCGCGTTCGGTATCCATGTAGTTCCCGAACGCCTCGGGCGTGCTCCACACGGTCTCGATGCCGAGCTCGCCCATCTTGTCCTTCACGTCCTGGCGCGCGAGCACGACCTTCAGATCGTTGCCGACTTTTTCGACGATGGGGCGCTGAACACCGGTCGGAAACAGGATGCCCCACCAGTTCGACGCGGAGAATCCCTTGACGCCTTCTTCCGCGAGCGTCGGGAGCTGCGGCGTGAACGGCGTGCGCTGCTCGCTCGTCACCGCGAGCGCGCGCAGCTTGCCGTGCTTGATGTTCGCCATCACCGGCTGCGCGTCGGAGAACATCATCGGGATGTGACCGCCCATGAGGTCGGCGATGGACTGCACGCCGCCCTTGTAGGCGACCGCTTCGATCTTCACGTTGGTGATGCGCTTGAACATCTCGCCGGCGAGGTGCGACATGCTGCCCGGCCCGCTCGTGGCGTAGACGAGCTCGTTCGGGCGCGTGCGGCACAGCGTGATCAGCTCCTTGACGTTCTTCACCGGCATCGCGATCGGCACGACGAGGATGTTGGCCGCGCGCGTGATCTGCGACACCGCAATGAAGTCCTTGCGCGCGTCGTAGTTGACCTTCTGCAGCAGCGGGTTCGCCACCACCGGGCCGAAGTTGCCGAGGAGGAAGGTGTAGCCGTCGGGCGGCTGCTTCGCCGCGTACTCCATGCCGATCGCGCCCGCGGCGCCGGGACGCGAGTCGACGATGACCTGCTGGCCCCACATCTCGGTGAGCGGCGCCCCGATGATGCGCGCCATCGCGTCGGAGCTTCCGCCCGCGGGATACGTGACGATGAACCTGACGGTCTTGACGGGGTACTGCTGAGCCTGCGCTACGCCGGCGGCCAAAGCCGCCGCGGCCGCCGCAAGGGCGAGCCCGTGTGATGCACGCTTCACTGTGTCCTCCTCCTCCGAAGGTGGGCGCCGCGTCTCACCGCTGTAGCGCGGCTCGAAGCATTCTATGCGTACAGCCGTAGGTGCGTCAGCCAGCAGGCGTAACGCACCGATCAAGCCGGCAGGAAGATCTGGAGAAGGTCGTTGAGGAATCGCCGGCCGAGCTCGGTCGGGGCGATGTGCCGATGGTCGCGCTCGATCAGGCCGCGGCGCTCGGCTTCATCGAGCTTCGGGAGTACGGGCGTGAGCGGCATTCCCGTACGCTCTTCGAACAGCGATACCGCGAAACCCTGGTTCAGCCGCAGGGCGTTCATCATGAACTCGAACGCGATGTCGTCCGCTGCGACCGGCGTGTCGGTCTGCAGCGCCGATCCTTCCAGCGCGCGGTCCATGTATTCGCGCGGCTGGCGATAGCGCGCCTGGCGCACGATGCGATCCGGGAACGACAGCTTGCTGTGCGCGCCGGCGCCGATGCCGAGGTAATCGCCGAAGGTCCAGTAGTTGAGATTGTGCCGAGAGCGCAGGCCGGGCTTGGCATACGCCGACGTCTCGTAGTGCTCGTAGCCCGCCTCGCGCAGGGCGGACGCGGCCGAGTCCTGCATCGCCGCCGCGGTGTCGTCATCCGGTACCGAAGGCGGGTAGCGATGGAAGTAGGTATTGGGCTCTATCGTCAGGTGATAGAGCGACAGATGCGGCGGCGCGCAGGCGATCGCGGTCGCCAGGTCTGCGCGCGCTTCGTCCGGCGTCTGTCCGGGCAGCGCGTACATGAGGTCGAGGTTGAAGTTGTCGAACGTCTCGCGCGCGTGTCCGATCGCGGCGTGCGCCTGCTCGCCGTCGTGAATGCGGCCCAGCGCCTCGAGATGCCGCGGATTGAAGCTCTGGATGCCGATCGACAGCCGGTTCACGCCGGCGCGGCGAAAGCCCGCGAACCTCTCCGCTTCGAACGTTCCGGGATTCGCTTCGAGGGTGATCTCGGCGTCGACCGCGAGCGGCACCCTCGCGCGCACCGCCGAAAGGATCGCGTCGATCGCTTCGGCCGACAGGAGGCTCGGCGTGCCGCCGCCGAAGAAGATCGTGTAGAAGCGCCGTCCCCACACGAGCGGCAATGCGGCGTCGAGATCGGCGGTGAGCGCCGCGACGTAGCGCTCCTCGGGCACGCCGCCGCGCGCTTCGTGCGAGTTGAAGTCGCAATAGGGACACTTGCGCACGCACCACGGCACGTGGATGTACAGCGAGAGAGGCGGCAGCGCCTTGAAGCGCGGACCGCGGGCGACCGCCAGGCCCTGTACCTGCGCGCTCACATCCTCATATCCAGTTGGGCAGCTCGATCAGGCGCGCCATGAGCTCGCGCAGCGCCTGCCCGCGATGGCTCACCGCGTTCTTCTCGTCCGGCGTGAGCTCCGCTGCCGTGCGGCCATAGGCGGGAACGCGGAAGTACGGGTCGTAGCCGAAACCGTTGGAGCCGCGAGGCTCGCGCACGACCTCGCCGTGCCAGCGCCCTTCGGCGATGAGCGGCTCGGGATCGTCGGCATGACGCACGAGCACGATCACGCAGTAGTAGTGCGCGCGGCGATCGGCCTTGTCCGCAAGCGCCTGCAGGAGCTGGGCGTTGTTGCGCGCGTCCTGCGCGTCGCGCTCGTGCGACTCGCCCGGCCGCGGCTCGCCCGCGTAGCGCGCCGAATGCACGCCGGGCTCGCCGCCGAGCGCCGCGACGCAGATCCCCGAGTCGTCGGCGAACGCCGGCAAGCGCGCGATGCGGCTCGCGTGGCGCGCCTTGACCAGCGCGTTCTCGACGAACGTCTCGTGCGGCTCTTCGGCATCGGGTATCCCGAGCTCGCCCTGCGGCACGATCTCGTAGCCGATCGGCGAGAGCATCTCGCGGAACTCGCGCAGCTTGCCGGCGTTACTGGTCGCAATTACGAGGGTTTTCATCACATCAAAGCGTTAACACGAAGGACACGGAGGTTCACGGAGGGCACGGAGGAATAACAAGGCGCGCGGAATTGTCAGATAGCAGACTCGGTTAGCAGCCGGGCGTCGCTTGTGGTCATTGCCGCCCGTCTCGCTTCCCTCCGTGTCCTCCGTGTTTCTCCGTGCCCTCCGTGTTGATGCTTTTAGCGCGCCAAGGCATCGTGCTGCGCGGCGACGAGCTCGCGGATGCCTTTATCCGCGAGCGCCATCATCGCGTTCATCTGCTCGCGCGTGAACGGCTCGCCTTCGGCCGTGCCCTGGACCTCGACGAGCCCGCCGCTGCCGGTCATCACCACGTTCATGTCGGTGCCGCACGCGGAGTCTTCGGCGTAATCGAGGTCGAGCACCGGCACGCCGTTATAGACGCCGACCGACACCGCGGCGATCGAATCGCGCACCGGTGACGCGCCGATGAGCTTGTTCTTCAGCAGGACACCGATCGCGTCCTGCAGCGCCACGAAAGCGCCGGTGATCGACGCGGTGCGCGTGCCGCCGTCGGCCTGGATGACGTCGCAGTCGAGGTGGATGGTGCGCGGCCCGAGGTGGTTGAGGTCGACAACCGCCCGCATCGAGCGTCCGATGAGCCGCTGGATCTCCTGGGTGCGTCCCGACTGCTTGCCGCGCGCGGCCTCGCGGTCGGTGCGCGTGTTCGTCGAGCGCGGCAGCATGCCGTATTCGGCGGTGACCCAGCCTTTGGCGGTGCCCTTCAGGTGCGGAGGTTGGCGTTCGAGCACGCTCGCGGTGCACAGCACCCGGGTGTCGCCGAACTCCACGAGCACCGAGCCTTCGGCGTGCCGCGTAAAGCCCCGCGTGATCCTGACGGGTCTCATCTGATCGGGCAGGCGTGCGCTGGGTCGCATGTAACTCCTTGGATATGCTATCTTTCGTGAGGGCCTGTATGGTAGCCGCTTTGCGCGGCCGCCGACAGGCGCCGCCGCCCTTCACCCTTCACCCTTCACGCATTCACGGCCGCCGATGATCTACAGCATGACCGGCTATGCGGTTGCATCGCGCGAGCTCGAGAACGCGGTGCTCAACCTCGAGCTGCGCAGCGTCAACCACCGCTATCTCGACATCCAGTTCAGGCTGCCCGACGAGCTGCGCGCCATCGAATCGACCTTGCGCGAGACGCTCACCGCGCGCCTGAACCGCGGCAAGATCGAGTGCCGGATCTCGTACACGCCGATTCCCGGCCGCAAGGGACTCGACGTCGATCACGATCTCCTGACACAGCTCGTCGCGCTGAACGCGCGGGTGCGCGAAGCGCTGCCCGACGCGCAGAGCCTGTCGGCCGCCGACGTTCTGCGCTGGCCGGGGATGCTCGGCGCCGAAAGCCTCGATATCGACGAGCTGCGCAAAGTGTGCCTGGCGCTGCTCGACCAGGTGCTGGAAGACTTCACCAACACCCGCGGCCGCGAAGGCGAGAAGCTCAAGGCGATCCTGCTCGAGCGCGCGAAAGCGGTCGAAGGGCGGCTCGCCGACGTCGCCCCCCGCATGCCGCAGGTGATCGCGGCGTTTCAGGAAAAGCTCGCGACGCGCCTCAAGGAAGCGCTGGCCAATGCCGATGAAGATCGTATCCGGCAGGAAGTCGTGCTCTTCGCCAACAAGATCGACGTCGACGAGGAGCTCACGCGCCTGACCACCCATATCGCCGAGCTGCGCCGCATCCTCGATAAAGGCGGCGCGGTCGGCAAGCGGCTCGATTTCCTGATGCAGGAGCTCAACCGCGAGGCGAACACGCTGGGGTCCAAAGCCGCGGACGTGACGGTGACTCAGGTTTCCATGGAGCTCAAGCTGCTCATCGAGCAGATGCGGGAGCAGATCCAGAACATCGAATGATCGGCGCGCTTTATATCGTCAGTGCGCCTTCGGGCGCCGGCAAGACCAGCCTCGTCTCGAACCTGCTCGGCACCGACCGGTTCGTGAAGAAGTCGGTGTCGTACACGACGCGCGGGATGCGGCCCGGCGAGGAGAACGGCGTGCACTACCACTTCGTCCCGCCCGAGGAATTCGCGGCGATGAAGGCGCGCGGGGAGTTCCTCGAGCACGCGCTGGTGCACGGCAACGAATACGGGACGTCGCGCCGGACGGTCGACCGCGAGTGCGAGGCGGGTTTCGACGTGCTGCTCGAGATCGACTGGCAGGGCGCGGCGGCGGTCCGCAAGGTCAAATCGGACGTGGTGTCGATCTTCGTGCTGCCGCCCTCGATCCGGACCCTCGAGGAGCGGCTGCGCCGCAGGGCCCAGGACAGCGACGAAATCATCGCCCGACGGGTCGCGGCCGCTCGCGGGGAAATCGCGCATGTATTTGAATTCGATTATGTTATTATCAACGACGACTTCGATCGCGCGGCGCAGGACCTGATCAGCATCGTCCGCGCGGAACGGCACCGGCTTCCCCGCCAGCGTGCCCGCCACGCCGACCTGATCAGCCGCCTGACCGCTACCTGAGCGACACCACCTGACCTTTTGAGGACTCTCGATGGCCCGCATTACCGTTGACGATTGCCTGAAGAACATCCCGAACCGTTTCGAAATGTCGCTCGCGGCGACCTACCGCGCGCGCCAGATCACCAACGGCGCCCAGCCGATGATGGAAGCCAACCGCGACAAGCCGACCGTGATCGCGCTGCGCGAGATGGCGGCGGGCAAATACGGCAGCGAAATCCTCAACAAGGCGCCCACGACGACGTAACGGATGCCCGAAGCTGCCGAGCTGTTCCGTGAATGGTCCGGGTATCTGAAGCCCGAGGACCTCACTCAGCTCGAATCGGCTTACCACTTCAGCAAGACTGCCCACGAAGGGCAGTTCCGCAACTCCGGCGAGCCGTACATCACCCACCCGCTCGCCGTCGCCGACATCCTCGCGCAATGGCACATGGACCCGCAGGCTTTGACTGCGGCGCTCCTGCACGACGTCACCGAGGACACCGAGGTCACCAAGACCGAGATCTCGCGCAACTTCGGCAGACCCGTCGCGGAATTGGTCGACGGCGTCTCCAAGCTCGACAAGATCGAGTTCGAGACGCAGGAGAAGGCGCAGGCCGAAAACTTCCGGAAGATGCTGCTGGCGATGGCGCGCGACGTGCGCGTCATCCTGATCAAGCTCGCCGACCGGCTGCACAACATGCGCACGCTCGACGCCGTGCCGCCCGAGAAGCGGCGGCGCGTCGCGCGCGAGACGATCGAGATCTACGCGCCCATCGCCAATCGGCTGGGCCTGAACGCGATCTACCAGGAGCTCGAAGACCTCTCGTTCAAGCACCTCTATCCCGACCGCCACCGCGTGCTCGCGAAAGCGGTCAAGGCCGCGCGCGGCAACCGCCGCGAGGTGGTGAGCAAGGTCGCCGACGCGCTCAGGAAGAAGCTCAAGGACAACAAGGTCGACGCCGCGGTGCACGGCCGCGAGAAGCACCTCTATTCGATCTACCGCAAGATGCGCGAGAAGCACCTCACTTTCGCGCAGGTGCTCGACGTCTTCGCCTTCCGCATCATCGTGAAGGACGTGGCTTCGTGCTATCTCGCCCTCGGCGCGCTGCACTCGCTCTACAAGCCGATACCGGGCAAGTTCAAGGACTACATCGCGATCCCCAAGGCGAACGGCTACCAGTCGCTGCACACCACGCTCTTCGGTCCTTTCGGCAGCCCGATCGAGATCCAGATCCGCACCCAGGAGATGCACAAGATCGCCGAGGCCGGCGTCGCGTCGCACTGGCTCTATCGCAGCTCGGATGCGTCGCTCTCGGAGCTCCAGCAGAAAACGCATCAATGGCTGCAAAGCCTGATCGAGATGCAGTCCGAATCGGGCGATTCGGTCGAGTTCCTCGAGCACCTCAAGGTCGATCTCTTCCCCGACGAAGTCTACGTCTTCACGCCCAAGGGCACGATCATGGCGCTGCCGCGCGGCGCGACCGCGGTCGATTTCGCGTATTCGGTGCACACCGACATCGGCAACCGCTGCGTCGCGGTGAAGATCAACCAGGAGCTCATGCCGCTGCGGACCGAGCTCAAGAACGGCGACCGCGTGGAGATCATCACCGCGGCGCACGCCAAGCCCAACCCGCTGTGGCTCAACTTCGTCGTCACCGCCAAGGCGCGCTCGCACATCCGGCACTTCGTGAAGACGCTGCACTTCCAGGAATCGGTGCAGCTTGGTGAGCGCTTACTCAACCAGGCGCTGCAGAGCTTCAAGTCGACCGTCGCCGAGATCAAGGGTCAGCAGTGGGAGAAGCTGCTGAAGGAATCGAGCGCGAAGTCGCGCGAGCACCTGCTCTCGGACATCGGCCTCGGCAAGCGGCTGTCGGCGGTCATCGCGCGGCAACTGCTGTCGCTCGGCAGCCTTTCCGCCAGCGAAGCGGCGATGCCCGGCACCGTGGTGATCCGCGGCTCCGAAGGCATGGCGGTGCAGTTCGCCAAGTGCTGCAAGCCGATCCCCGGCGATCCGATCATCGGCATCATCAGCAAAGGCCAGGGCATGGTGATCCACACCCACGACTGCCCGGTCATCGGCAAGAGCCGGCCCGATCCGGACCGGCTGCTCGACGTGCAGTGGGACCAGGAGACGAGAAAGTCCTTCGAGGTGTCGATCAAGCTCGTCGTCGCCAACCAGCGCGGCGTGCTCGCCAAGGTCGCGGCGGAAATCTCCAGCGCCGGCTCGAACATCCAGAACGTCGCGGTCGACCCCGACGACGGCGGAAGTTACACCACCATGCACTTCACGCTGCAGGTGAGTAATCGCTTGCACCTCGCGCAGATCATGCGGGCGCTGCGCGGGATACCCGAGGTCATCCGAATCTCCCGCGTGAAGTCCGGCTAACGCGAGACGTCATTCCCGCGCAGGCGGGAATCCATCTGGTCGTTCGGAAGCGTTTTGAAAATGGATTCCCGACACCCCCGCTGTCGCGGTTCGGGAATGACGAAACCTACCGGCTGCGGCAGGCGCTCGAGCCATCCTGCCAACCCATCGAATAATCGGTATCGGTCCTGAAGCGCTCGCCGTTGCGCCGCTTCGGCGTCGCGCACGCGTCGGCGTAACCCTGCTTGAAAGCGGAGGAGTAGCCGGTGAGGTTGTAGCGGGGCGCGGGAGCGCGGGACGTCGTGGTGGGAGCGCTGGTGCCCGTCGTCGTGGCGCTCGGTGCGGGGCTCGCCTTCGGCGGCGAGCTCGTATTCATCTCGGACAGCGTCTCGCAGCCGGCGAGACACAACAGAACGGCCGCGCAGGCGGCCGTTCTTGTTTCGAGCGTGCGGCGATCAGAGGCCGGTCGTCGCAGGCTGCGCTCCTTCGTCGTATACCGCTACCGGCATGCCCCAAAGCGAGCCGCGCTGCTCGATGTCGCGCACCGACTGGATCACGCCGCATTCGGCGCACTGGAAGACGGGCTTGGCCTCGTCGTCCACGCCGACCGCCGCGACCGCGGTACCGGTGCCGAGCATCGCGTTGGGCATGAAGCCGGTGATGGAGGCGATGCCGATGATGCTGAACACGATCACCGCGATCGCCGCGATGATCATCATCGGGTAGAGCAATCCCGGGCTGTTCCGAATCTGACCGATTTCCATGCTGTTTCCCGACCCGCAAGGTTCTGAGTTGCCGGTTTAGTAAGCACGGTCTATGCCAGATTCTTTTCGCAGTGGAATCAGCTGACTGCGGGCGGTTCTTTGTCGCCGCGGGGCAACATGTCAACGCGGTGTGAAGGGCGAAAAACGTGACTTGCGCCGCGCCCGTGGGGATTTCACCCTGTCGCGAATGCGCGACAGCGCGACACCCTCCGGCGACAATTCTTACTGCGGCTGTTGCTGCTTGCGCGCTTCCTTGAACAGCTTGGGATCGAGCTGGTGACGCTGGAGCAGCTTGTAGAACTCGGTCCGGTTGCGTTTGGCGAGCCGCGCCGCCTGGGTCACGTTGCCTTCGGTGATCCGCAGGATCTGCGCGAGATACTCGCGCTCGAACTTGCGCCGCGCGTCTTCGAACGACGCGAATTCGCTCTGCTGATGCTGGATCGCAGTCTGCACCAGCGTCGCCGGGATGAGCGGCGTGGTCGCGAGCGCCACGGCCTGCTCGACCACGTTGTAGAGCTGGCGCACGTTGCCCGGCCACGAGGCGGAGACCAGCGCCTCGATCGCCTCGGGCGCGAAGCCGCTGATGTTGCGGCTGTACTTCTCCGCGATCTGGCCGAGGAAGTGGTTCGCGAGCAGCGGGATGTCCTCGCGGCGCTCCGACAGCGAAGGCAGGTGCAGCGCCACGACGTTGAGCCGGTAATAGAGGTCGTCGCGGAAGTTCCCCGCCGCCATCTCCGCTTCGATGTTGCGGTGAGTCGCCGAGACCACCCGCACGTCGACCTCGAAGCTTTCGGTCGAGCCGACCGGCCGCACCGTGCGCTCCTGCAATACGCGCAGCAGCTTCACCTGCAGCGGCACCGGCATGTCGCCGATCTCGTCGAGGAAGAGCGTGCCCTTGTTCGCGGTCTGGAAGAGCCCTTTGTGGTCGCGCACCGCGCCGGTGAACGAGCCTTTGACGTGGCCGA
Organism: Burkholderiales bacterium; assembly: GCA_036262035.1. NCBI lineage: Bacteria > Pseudomonadati > Pseudomonadota > Betaproteobacteria > Burkholderiales > Burkholderiales bacterium. The sequence goes on from DATAJS010000029.1 coordinate 43,564, forward strand.
AGAGCTCGGACTCGAGGAGCTGCTCGGGGATCGCGCCGCAGTTGATCGCGACGAAGGCCTGGGCGCGGCGGCGGCTCGCGTTGTGGATCGCGCGCGCCATCAGCTCCTTGCCGGTGCCGGATTCGCCGTAGATGAAGACCGAGGCGTCGCTGTCGGCGACGAGGCGCGCTTTCGACAGCACCTCCTCCATCGCCGGGTTGCGCGTGATGATTCCCTTGCGCCACGTCTCGTCGCCGCTGTCGGGCGCGCCTTCGGCGGGCGCGCGTCCGAGCGACAGCGCGCGCTCGATCTCGGTCAGCAGCGCTTTCGCCTCGAAAGGCTTGGTGAGATAGCCGAAGAGGCCGCTCTTCACCGCCGATACCGCGTCGGGAATCGTCCCGTGCGCGGTGAGGATGATCACCGGCAGCGCCGGGTTCTGGCTCTGGATCGACTGGAACAGCGCCATGCCGTCCATGCCGCTCATCCGCAGGTCGGTGACCACCACGCGCGGGCGCGCCACCGCGAGCTGCGCGAGCGCACGCTCCGCGGATTCGGCGGTCGTGACCGCGTAACCCGCGGCCGAGAGTCGGATCTGCATCAGGCGCAGGAGATCGGGGTCGTCGTCGACGACGAGAATGCTGGGACGGACTTGGGTGTTCATTCGGTCTTGTCGGTTATCGGCGGCGCGGGCCGGGCTCGCCGCGCTCGGTCAGCGCGCGCTCCAGTGTGCGCAGCGCGTCGAGCTTCTGCTGCAGGGCGTGCACGTTCTGCTGCAGGGTCTGATTACTTTGCTGCAGCCCTTGCACGTTCTGCTGCAGCCCTTGTGCCAGGACGGAGAGCCGTCGCTGCTCGTGGATATAGGCCGACAGCAGGAACGCCAGCGCGTGCAGCGACGCGGAAGGATTCTTCACCAGCGGGTCGAGCATCTCCAGCGCGCGCGTCTCGTCGCCGGCGCCCTGCACCGTCGCGATCATCGCGAGCCGCACGCGCGAAGCGTCGCTGCGGGTCTGGGTGAACGCGAGCCGCGCCGCGTCGAGCTCGCGCGCGAGCTCCGGCGCCGACATGCGGCGCATGCGCTCGAAGTCGGCGAGCAGCACGTCGACCTCGCTCGCGCGGGTATCGGGCCTGTCGGGAGGTCTGGGCCTGACGGTCGGCGGCTGCGGTTTGACCGTCGGCGGCGCGACCGCGACCTGCGCGGGCTCCTCGGGTGTCGTCGCCTCCGGCTCCTCCTGCGTGGTGACGCAGCCGCCGAATGCCAGCGCCACGACCGCCGCGAGCGAGAAGGCGTAGCGCCTCATCGCGCCGCCTCGGCTTCGCCCATCGACGCCTGCGCAGCCTGACCCGCGTCTTCGGGCGCGATCGGCAAGCGGATCCGGATGTGCGCGCCGGGTCCGTCGTCGACGATCTCGGCGCTGCCGCCGTGCATCTGCGCGTACTCGCGGACCACCGACAGCCCGATGCCGGTCCCCTTGACCAGCGCATCCGCCGCGTACTGGCCGCGATAGAAAGGTTCGAACACGAGGTTGCGCTCTTCTTCCCTGATTCCCGGACCCTGGTCCGCGACGTCGATCTCGACCATGCCGTCGACCTGCGCGGCGCGCACGAAGATGGTCCCGGCAATGGGTGAAAACTTGATCGCGTTGGAGAGTAGGTTGTCGAGCATGACCCGAAGCTTTTCGAAATCGGCGCTCAACGCGACATCCTGCACGTTGACGTTGAGCTTCAGGCGCTTGCTCCGAAGAGCGAGCTTCTGGTCGTCCGCCACCCTGTTGACCGCGCGCCGCAGGTCGACTCGTGCGAGGTCCAGCGTGCGCTTCTGCGACTGGCTTGCGCCGTAGGACAGAAGGTCTTCGATGAGCTTCTGCAATTCTATACTGTTGTGCCGAAGTATTTCGGCGATCTCGCGCTGCTCAGGCGTGAGCTTGCCCACGATCTCGTCCGACAGCAGCTCCGCCCCTTCCCGCAGCGCGGTCAGCGGCGTCTTGAGCTCGTGGGACATGTGCCTCAGGAACCGGTTCTTCTGCTGCTCGAGGTCGGCGAGCCTCAGCCGCATCCAGTCCAGGCGCTCCCCGAGGTGCTGCAGGTCTTCCGGACCGCCCACTTCCACCGCGACGCTGAAATCCGCCTGTCCCAGGCGCCGGATCGCTTCGTCGATCTGGCGGATGGGCCGGCCGATCAGGATCGTGAAGCCGACGACCAGGAAAATGACGACGGGAAACAACGCGACGAGCTGCCAGAGGGTGATGTCGTAGGCCTGGCGCGCGGTCGCGCGCATGTTCTCGACTTCGTGGTCGATGAGGGCATTGCTGCGGCGGTTGATCTCCTGGGCGCGGTCGCCGAGGGTGACGAAGGATTGCACCGCCTTCTGCAGCTCCTCGGGACGGGCATTGGGGTTCTGGAGCAGATCGTAGACGACGGCTTCCCCGTTCACGATCTCGCGCAAGCTCGTCCGCTGCTCGCTGTCGAAAGGCAGGTTGCGGAACTCCGCCGCGGTTGCGAGGAGCTGCTTCCTGTGCACGCGATAGGTGTCGAGCAGCGAGCGGTCGCCGAGGATCAGCATCTGGTGGGCGGCCCGCTCCATCGCGGGGATGAGCTCGGCGAGCTTGCGGCTGCTCTGCGTCGCCTGCACCGCCTGGTAGACCGCTTTCTGGCTCTGGTTGCCGAGCTGGTCGATCGAGATCGCGTTGTTGATGATCGCGATCATCAGCGGCAGCGCGATGAGCGCGAAGCCGACGACGAGCAGCTTGAAAAACGAGCGCGGATAGTAGAACCGCATCGGCCGCGATGCTCCCGGCTACAAAAAATACCGCAGACGCTCTCGCGTCTGCGGCCCCTGTTGCATCGATGATACCGCCCCTGTGCGGGAGCGTTGCTCCTAGGTCTGCTGTGCGAGCTCGCGGTTCTTCGTTTCGAGCGCCTTGATCAGGCCGTCGATGCCCGAGCGCTGGATCTCGGACGCGAACGAGCTGCGGTAATTGGTCACCAGAGAGAGGTTCTCGACGATGACGTCATACACCTTCCAGCCTTCGGGCCCCTTCTGCATGCGATAGTCGACCGGGATCGGCTGGCGGCTGCCGGTTTTCACGATCGTGCGCACGATGGTGTCGTTGCCTTTCGCGTCCGACGGCTTGACCTCGACCGATTCGTTGCCGAGCGCAGCGACGTTGAGCGACGCGGTGTAGGTGTTCACGAGCAGAGTGCGGAAGTTGTCCGTGAGCGCTTTCTGCTGCGCGGCAGAGGCTTCGCGCCAGTAGCGTCCGACCGCGAGCTGGGTCATCGCCCGGAAATCGAAATGCGGGAGCACTTTCTGCTCTGCGGCCTGGCGCAGCGCACGCTTGTCCTTGGTCGTGCGGATGACCGAAATCACCTCGTCCGACACGCTCTTCACGAGCGCGTCGGGGGACGTTTCGGCGGCGTGCGCGTTCATCCCGACGGTGATGAAGGCGGCACAGAATAAGGCGATCAATCGTTTCACGTGTTTCTCCCGATAATGGGACGGCGCCTGAAGCGAGCGTCCGGATGCGGCACCGCGGCGCGGAGCCGTCGGGGCCATAACGCGCGAGCGCGGTCTTCGTTGTCGCACTGCACGCCTGAGTGTAGATACGGCGGCGGCGGCGTTGGTTCCGGACGATAGAGCAACCGGCATGCCGGCACGCTGCGCTGCCGCAAGACTGTTTGCGGCCGTACGCTAAGATTCTGCGCCGATTCTCTTTCGAAAGCCTGCCGCATGAAACTGATGCGTTACAGCCGTCGCCACGAGCCCTCGGCCCTGTCGAGGCTCGGCGTGCTCGTCGGGCACAACCTCGTCGCGGACCTGCGTGCAGGGTACGCGCTCTACCTCGTCGACGAAGCCGGCCATCCCAAGGGACGCGAGCTCGCCCAGCTGTACATGCCCGCCTACATTACCCAGTTCCTGCACGGCGGCGAGGCGGCGTGGCGGGCGCTGGGCGACGCGTATTCGTATCTGGCCGGGCTGGTCGAAACCGCGCCCGATGCAGCCGGGTTGGGCGGCGAGCAGCTTTTCATGCCCCTCGCGGAGTGCCGTCTCTACGCACCGGTGCGACCGTCCAAGCTGATCACGGTGGGCCACAACTACCCGGGCTACGCACGCGCGACGCCGCGCGTCGCGGGAGAGCTGCCGGCGGCGTTCGCCAAGACGCTGTCGTCGGTGACCGGTCCCGAGCGCGACATCGTGAAACCGCGCGCATGCCGCGAGCTCGATTTCGAGACCGAGCTCGCGGTGGTGATCGGCAAACGGTGCAAGAACGTAAGCGAAGACGAGGCTTACGGCGTGGTCGCGGGCTACACGATCCTCAACGACGTGACCGCGCGCGACATCGCCGCCCGCGAGCGCCAGGGCGGCAGCGTGCTGCTGGGCAAGACGTTCGACACCTTCGCGCCGATGGGACCATGGCTGGTCACGCGCGAGGCGATCCCCGATCCCATGCATCTGCGCATCCAGACGCGCGTGAACGGCGAAGCGCGCCAGGACGGCAACACGCACCAGATGATCCACTCGATACCGAAGCTCGTCTCCTACATCTCGCAGATCACGCTCGCCCCCGGCGACATCATCGCCACCGGCTCCCCGGGCGGCGGCGGACTGTCGAACCCGGACTGGATGCTCAAGGCGGGGGACGTGGTGGAGTGCGAGATCGAAGGGATCGGGATCCTGCGCAACGGCGTCGTCGACGAGCCTGAGGTTTGAAGGGGCAAAAGCTTATTGACCGCAAAGGACGCAAAGGACGCAAAGGTTTACAGCGGTCGGTGTTCTCTTGAGCACGATGCTTTGCGGCACCCGCTCCCGTACCGCCTTGGTTTCCTTTGCGTCCTTTGCGTCCTTTGCGGCTAATTTGCTTTTCAACCGAGCGGGGCGATCTTCAGGTCTGTCGCCAGCTGCGAAAGGCTGGAGAGAAGCGCATCGGGCATCGGCACCCCGTTCTTGAGGTTGTCCTCGCGCTTGGCGTGACTCTGCTCGCCCGGCAGCCAGATGCGCTCCACCCCGGGTAGGCGCTTGGATGCGCGCAGGTCGCGCACCAGCGCGTCGACATTCCTCTTGAATTCCTGCACGTCGCCGAACTTATCGATCGAGATCGCCACGATCGCGTGGCCGGTGTTGGTCTTTGTTACGTCGTCGGCGTTGAAATCGACCACGTCCTTGCCCATCGCGGCGCGGTTGAGCGTCCCTGCGAGCAGACCGATGATGAGCGCGAGGCCGTAACCCTTGTAATCGCCGATGGGCAGCAGGAAGCCTTCGCTGGCGCGCTTCGGATCGGTGAGCGGCCTGCCTTCACGGTCCATCATCCAGCCGACCGGCATCTGCTCGCCGCGCTGCGCCTTGGTCTTGACCTTGCCGTAGGCCGCGACCGTCGTCGCCATGTCGAGCACGATCGGCGCTTCCTCCCCCGCCGGAACCCCGACCGCCAGCGGGTTGGTCGACAGCAGCATGTCGAGCCCGCCCCACGGCGGCAGGTGGTTCGCGCTGCCCACCGCGAGATAGAGCCCGATCATGTCGTGCGCCATCGGCATCGCGGCGTAGAGCGACGCGGGACCCGCGTGGTTGCTCCACTGCGCACCGACCCACGCGACGCCCGCGGTCTTCGCCTTTTCGATCGCGATCTCGGCGGCGCGCTTCATCACGAGATGGCCCATGCCGTTGTCGCCGTTGACGAGCGCCATCGCCGCTGCTTCGCGCTCGACGCGGATGTTCGGCTTGACGTTGACCGCGCCGCCCTTGATACGGCGGATGTACTGCGGCAGCCTGAAGATGCCGTGACCTTCCGAGCCGTTCACGTCCGCGCGCGCCATCAGCTCCGCGATCGTCTTCGCGTCGGCCGCGGGCACGTCGACCGCTTCGAACGCTCGCGCGATGAATGCCTCGAGCGCTGCCGCTTTGATTCTCTGTGCTTCTGCCATCGACCTGCCTTTCGTTCGTTCCCTAATCGATCTTGACGTTGTTGTCCGCAATGATCTTCTTCCACCGGTCCGCCTCCGAGCGCACGAATCCCGCGAACTCCTCGGGCGACGCCGAGAGGCTCACCGGCAGGTTGCGCTTGGCGAGCGTGCCGTCCGCGTCGAGCTCTTTCATCGCCGCGACGGTGTCGGCGTGAAGCTTGGCGACGACGGGCTTGGCCGTCCTGACCGGCGCGAAGAGCCCGTTCCAGTTCAGGCTGCCGATGCCGGGAAAACCGGCTTCGGCCATCGTCGGCACCTCGGGCAGATCGGCGAGCCGCTGCTCGGCCGTCACCGCGAACGCCTTGATGCGGCCGTCTTTCACCGCGCCGATGTTGGAAGCCACGTTGGACTCGGTGATGTGGATGTCACCGCGCAGCATCGCGGTCAGCGTCTCGCCCGCGCCTTTGGACGGAAGGTGCACCATCTTCACGCCCGCCGCCCCGGTGAGCGCGAGCATGTCGAGGTGCGAGTACGAGCCGAGCGGCGCCTGGAAGTTGAGCTGGCCGGGGCGCTCCTTCGCGTAGGCGAGCGCTTCCTTGAGCGTCTTCGCCGGAAGCTTGGGGCTGCCGAGGATGAAGTTGGGGATCGCGACGAGCTTGGTGACCGGCGCGAGGTCGCGCAACGCGTCGACCTTGATGCGCTTCGCGAAGAGATAGGGATTGATCGAGTTGGTCGAGATGTTGCCGACGAGCAGCGTGTAACCGTCGGACTGCGCCTGCGCCACGAGCTCGACCGCGATGTTGCCCGCGGCGCCGCTGCGGTTGTCGATGACGATCTGCTGGCCGAGACGCTTCGAGAGATTCGGCTCCAGCACGCGCGCGATGATGTCGGTCGCGCCGCCCGGCGCGAACGGGATCAGCACGCGGATCGGTTTGACGGGATACGAGAGCTCGGCGGATTGCGCCGCATGGACAGCGGATGCGGCGAGCGAGAGCGCGCAGGCAAGCACGACCTTCTTCATCTTCCTCCTCCGTTGTTATGAAGCGCGTGCGTGTTCTTCGATCTCTACCAGCGCTCCCAGAAAATCCTGCGGATGCACGAACGCGATGCGCTCGCCGTGCACGTTCTTCTGCGGCCTCCCGTCGCCGAGCACCCGCGCACCTCTTTCCGCGAGCGACGCGGCCGTGGCGTCGACGCTGTCGACCGCGAGGCAGAAATGATGGATGCCGCCTTTGGGGTTCTTCTCGAGGAACTTCGCGATCGGCGAGTCCGCGCGCGACGGCTCCATGAGCTCGATCTTCGCGTTGCCGAGATCGATGTACGCGAGCCGCACGCCTTGCTGCGCGTTCACCGCGATGTCTCCGATCTCGAGGCCGTAAGTCGCCTTGATGCGATCGGCGGCGCTGTCGAGATCGGGGACGACGATCGAGACGTGGCTGAGCCCGGTGATCATATGACCCTCGCCGCCCGCAGCTCGTCGATTCGCGCATCGGACAGGTTCAGCAGGTCGCGCAGCACCTGCCCGGTATGCTGCCCCAGCGTCGGCGGCGCGCGCCGCACGGAAGGCGGCGTATCGCTGAAGCGGAAGGGAATGCCGAGCGTCTTCACTTCGCCCGCGGTGGGATGCTGCACCGTGCGCACCATCTCGCGCGCGATCGTATGGGGATCGGACAACGCCTGCGCCACCGAGTTGATGCGGCCGCACGGAATGCCCGCGGCAGTCAGCCGCTCGATCCACGCGTCCGCGCTCGCGGTGCGCAGTTGCTCCGAGATCGCGGCGTCGAGCGCTTCGCGATTCGCGACGCGGTCGGGATTCTTCGCGTAACACGGGTCGCTCGCCCACTCGGTCCTGCCGAGCAGCGCAGCGAACTTCGCGAACTGTCCGTCGTTGCCGACCGCGACCGCGATCATGCCGTCGCTCACCGGGTACGCCGTATAGGGAACGATGTTCGGATGGCCGTTGCCGAAGCGCCTCGCGTCACGGCCGGACACGAGGTGATTGGACGCGACGTTCGCGAGCATCGCGAGGCTCGAATCGAAGAGCGAGACTTCGACGTGCTGGCCCCTGCCCGTGGTGTGGCGCGCCTGCAGCGCCGCGAGCACGCTGTTGCACGCGAGCATGCCGGTGACGATGTCGACGATCGCGACGCCGTATTTCATCGGCTCGCCCTGCGGGTCGCCGCAGATGCTCATCAGCCCCGATTCGGCCTGGAGGATGAAGTCGTAGCCGGGCAGTCCGGCTTTGGGTCCGGTCGATCCGTAGCCGGTGATCGAGCAGCGGATGACGCGCGGCGCGTTCTTCTCGAGCCAGTCGTTGCCGAAACCCCATTTCTCCAGCGTGCCGACCTTGAAGTTCTCGACGAGCACGTCCGCTTGTGCGATGAGCCTGGCCAGGATCTCCTGTCCCGGCTTCACCGCCATGTTGAGCGTGATCGAGCGCTTGTTGCGGTTGATGCCGAGGAAATACGCCGACTCCGTGTCCACGAACGGCGGGCCCCACGTGCGCGTGTCGTCGCCGCTGCCCGGCGGCTCGACCTTGATGACGTCGGCGCCCATGTCGCCGAGCATCATCGTGCAGAGCGGCCCCGCGAGGATGCGCGTGAGGTCGAGGACGCGCAAGGAGTCGAGCGCGCCGCGCGGCTGCGCGGCGCTGCCGTTCGTACCGCTCACCGCCTGGCGGACTTCTTGCCGGACTTGGCCGCCTTGGCCGCGACGGTCTTCCTGACCGGCTTGACACTCACCGTCTGCTGGCCCTTGCCGCCCCGCATCGACGGCGGCTCGTTCTCGTCGTTGTGATAGCCCTCCATGTATTCCTCGAGCTCCTTCTTGTCGCGCATGCGGAACTGCTGGAAGTCCGGCTTGCGGCCTTCGAGGAACGCGTTCATGCCTTCCTTCGCCTCGGGCGAGCCCCACACGTGCGCGAGGAGCTCCATGCCGTGCTGCCACGACGAATAGAGATTGTCCGACTCGAAGTTGAGCGACTTCTTGGTCATGCGCAGCGTGAGCGCGCTGTGGCCTTTCATCGTCTCGCACCACTTCAGCGTCTCTTCCAGGAGCTTGTCCTGCGGCACGCACTTGTTGATGAGGCCGACCTCCACGGCTTCCTTCGCGGGGAAGCGGCGCGCGCAGAAGATCATCTCGCGCGCGAGGCGCTCGCCGATGATGCGCGGCAGGTACTGCGTCGCGCCGACGGTCGGACACGCGCCGACCTTCGCGCCGGTCTGCCCGAGGATCGCGTTCTCCGATGCGATGACGAGGTCGCACCACAGCGCGAGCTCGTGGCCCCCGCCCATGCACCAGCCGTTGACCATCGCGATGACCGGGATCGGCAGGCCGCGGATCGTCATCGCCAGACCGAGCATGCGGTCGTTCCACATGTAGCCGTTGGTGAAGTTCAGACGCTTCATCGCGTAGAAGTCGCCGCCGGCGGAGAACGCCTTGTCGCCCGCGCCGGTGATCACCGCGCACACGATCGACGGGTCTTCGCGCGTCGACTTCAGCGCGTCGATCATCTCGTCGAGCGACTGCTCGCGGAAGCAGTTCAGCACCCGCGGACGATTGATCGTGATCCACGCGACCTGGTCTTTCACTTCGAACAGGATGTCGCGGTACTTGCCCTTGGCGGGCCTGGTCTTTGCGGCAGGCATGGCTGTTCCTCGTTCCTTCGGTGTTTTATTAATGAAATCAGGGAGGCGTTCGAGTTTAGAATAAATGCAAACACCCCGCAGCACCCCCAGGAGGAGCATGCGATTCACCGCCATCGCGGCCGCGCTGTTCTGCGTCGCCGCCGCATCGACTGACGCCCAGACGTATCCGACCAAACCGGTGCGCATCATCATCCCGTTCGCGCCGGGCGGTCCCACCGACACGCAGGCGCGCTGGGCGGCGCAGCAGCTCAACGCCGCGCTCGGCCAGCCGTTCATCGCGGACAATCGCGCCGGCGCCGGCGGCGTGCCGGGCACCGAAGCGGCGGTCAAGAGCGCACCCGACGGCTACACGCTGCTCGCCGGCAATCCCGGCCCGCTGGTGATCGCGCCGACGGTGAAGGCGCACCTGCCGTACGACACGCTGCGCGATCTCCAGCCGATCGTGCTCATCGCCAAGAGCCCGAGCTGCATCTGCGTGCATCCCAGCCTCCCCGTGAAAGGCGTCAAGGACTTCGTCGCCCTCGCCAAGTCGCGCCCCGGCCGCATCAACTACGGTACGCCCGGGGTGGGCACCGTCGGACACCTCGCCACCGAATCGTTCGCGACCGCGGCGGGCATCAAGATGAATCACGTGCCGTACAAGGGCGCGGCGCAGTTCACCGTCGACCTCATCGCCGGCAACATCGAGCTCGCGCAGATACAGCTCGCCGGATCGGCGCCGCTCGCGAAAGAAGGCAAGGTGCGCTGCCTCGGCGTCACCGCCATCCAGCGCTCGCCGCTGCTGCCCGATACGCCGACGATCGCGGAGCAGGGACTCAAGGGTTTCCAGAGCTACAACTGGAACGGGCTCCTCGCGCCGGTCGCCACACCCAAGCCGATCATCGCGCGCATCCACGAGGTGATCGGCAACGCATTGAAGACCCCCGAAGCTCAAAAGCTCTACACCAGCCAGGGGCACGAGGTGAGCGGCATCGGCCCCGAGGAATACGCCGCCTTCATCAAAGCCGAAACCGAGAAGTGGGCGGACGTCGCGCAGCGCGCCGGAATTCCGAAGCAATAGGAGACGACGAGATGGCCAAAGACGATACGTATTTCATGTACTTCCCCGGCAACTATCGCTGGTCTGCCGCGTTCATCAACATGCTCGGCTCGGCGCCGTACGGCGGCTCCGAGATCGGCGAGCTGCACAAGATCGGCCAGCTCCTCAAAGGCAAGGGGGCGGAAGACGACGAGGCATGGTTCGACGCGTGCGCAAAAGTCGCCGACGGCGTGCGCGACCACGCCCGCAAGTTCGAGGACAAGGGCCACCGGGTTTCGGCCGCGGCGGCCTACCTGCGCGCGTGCAACTACTACCAGATGGCCGAGCGCTTCCGCACGCCGAAGGACGCTAAAGCGCTGGAGATCTACAAGCGCGGCGTCGATTGCTTCCAGTCGCACGCGAAGCTGAGCGACGTGACGATCGAAGTTGTCGAAGTGCCTTTCGAAGGCGGCAGCCTGCCCGGCTATTTCGTGCACGCGCAGAACACCGATGCCAAGAAAGCGCCCTGCGTGGTGTTCTTCGACGGTCTCGACGTGACGAAGGAGATCCAGTACGTGCGCGGCGTGCCCGACCTCATCAAGCGCGGCATCTCGTGCCTCGTGATGGACGGTCCCGGCACCGGTGAAGCGATCCGCTTCCGCAACCATTACCTGCGCCACGACTACGAGGTCGCGGGCAGCGCGTGCATGGACTGGCTGGAGAAGCGCGACGACGTCGACCCCAAGCGCGTCGGCGTGGTCGCGATCAGCCTCGGCGGCTACTACTCGCCGCGCATGGCCTCGATGGAGCCGCGGTTCGCCGCGTGCGTAGCGTGGGGCGCGATCTGGGATTACTACGCGACGTGGAAGAAGCGCATCGACGCGAAGTTCCGCACGTCCATGTCGGTGCCCGGACACCACATCACGTGGATCCTCGGCGTCGACACCCTCGAGGACGCGTTGAAGCGCCTCGAGCCGTTCCGCCTCGACGGCGTGGTTCAGAAGATGCGCTGCCCGTTCCTGTGCGTGCACGGCGCCGAAGACGAGCAGGTCCCGCTCGCCGACGCGCAAGCGCTCTACAACGCCGTCGGCTCGCAGGACAAGACGCTGCGCGTCTTCACCGCCGAAGAAGGCGGCGCGCAACACTGCCAGCGCGACTATCTGACGCTGGTGACGGCGACGATGTGGGATTGGTTCGAGGAAAAGCTCAAGGCGTGAACGGGTGTACGGGTAAAGGCAAACCGGCACCTGTTCACTCGTTCACCCGTTCACGCAGTACAGCCGCAACCGCCGTAGGTGCCCGCATGACCAAATCCGAAGTGCGAGACGGCATGAGAGTCGACTTCGACGTCCCCATCGCAATGGACGACGGCCTCGTCCTGCGCGCCGACGTCTATCGCCCGGTTGCCGAAGGCAGGTATCCCGCGCTCGTGAGCTACGGTCCGTACGGCAAGGGCCTCGCGTTCCAGGACGGCTACAAGACCGCCTGGGAGATCATGGCGAAGCAGTTCCCCGACGCGGTCGCCCATACCTCCAATCGGTATCAGAGCTGGGAAGTCGTCGACCCGGAGAAGTGGGTGCCGGACGGCTACGTCTGCGTGCGGGTCGATTCGCGCGGCGCCGGGCGCTCGCCGGGTTATCTCGACCACAACAACGCGCGTGAGAACCGCGACTTTCACGACTGCATCGAATGGGTCGCGCGACAACCGTGGTGCACCGGCAAGGTCGGACTGAACGGTATCTCGTATTACGCGGCGAGCCAGTGGCGCGCGGCGGCGTTGCAGCCGCCGCATCTCGCCGCGATCTGCGTGTGAGAAGGCTGGGCCGATTACTACCGCGACGGCGCGCGTCACGGCGGCATCGCGTGCACCTTCCGCAAAAACTGGCAGGAGATGCAGGTCGTCACGGTGCAGCACGGGCGGGGCGAGCGCGGCCCGAAAAGCCGCGTGACGGGCGAGCCGGTGTGCGGCGACGTGACGCTCCCCGACGAAGAGCTCAGAAAGAATCGCGCCGACATGTGGGGCAATGTGCTCTCGCGCCCGCTGATCGACGACTACTACCGCGAGCGCACCGCCGATCTCTCCAGGCTGACCGCGCCGCTGCTCTCGGCCGCGAACTGGGGTGGGCAAGGCCTGCACACGCGGGGCAACTTCGAAGGCTACACGCGCGCCGGCTCGAAGCAGAAGTGGCTGGAAGTGCACGGCGACTCGCACTGGGCGCCGTTCTATACCGACTACGGCGTCGGGCTGCAGAAGCGATTTTTCGACCACTTCCTCAAAGGCGAGGACAACGGCTGGGACCGTCAGCCGAAGGTGCTGCTGAACGTCCGCCATCCGGGGGAACGGTTCGAGCCTCGGCACGAGAACGAGTGGCCGCTCGCGCGCACGCAGTGGACGCGCTACTACCTCGACCTGAAGGAGCGCACGCTGTCGACGGCGCCGTCTTCGACGGCGGCGACGCTCGAGTACGATGCGATGGGCGACGGCGTCACCTTTCGCATGCCGCCCCTGAAAGCGCCGCTCGAGATCACCGGCCCGTCGGCGCTCAAGCTCTTCCTGTCCTCGTCGACCACCGACGCCGACGTCTTCGCGGTGCTGCGCGTCTTCGCACCGGACGGCACGGAGATCGTGTTCCAGGGCGCGCTCGATCCGCATACGCCGGTCGCGCAGGGCTGGCTGCGCGCCTCGCACCGCAAGCTCGATCCGCAGCTCTCGCTGCCCCATCGCCCGTACCACACGCACGACGAAGCGCAGCCGCTGAAGCCGGGCGAGCAAGTCGAGCTCGACGTCGAGATCTGGCCGACGTGCATCGTGGTGCCCGCGGGCTACACGATCGCGCTGACGATCCGCGGCAGGGATTACGAGTACGAAGGCGAAGCCGCGACGCTCTCGAACATGAAGAACCCGATGAAAGGCTGCGGGCCTTTCGTGCACGACGATCCGGCGGACCGGCCGCCTTCGATCTTCGGCGGGAAAGTGACGCTGCACGCGGACAGCGCCCGACAGCCATACGTCTTGTTGCCGATAATCCCGTGAATACGTCATTCCCGCGTAGGCGGGAATCCATCTTGATCTTCGCGTCCATTTAAAATGGATTCCCGATCATTTCCGCTCGCGCGGGTCGGGAACGACGTTCTCCGGCTACGCCGCTGCCACGACTGCAACCAGCCGATCGGCTCACGCGACCGCTTCTGCCCGCGCTGCGGCGCACGCCAGCCGCGCGAGCCGCGCTGATCGATGCAGCTGCCGGCCGCGCTGCGGCACCGTAACTACCAGTATTACTTCGCCGGTCAGGGCCTGTCGGTGCTCGGCACGTGGATGCAGCGCGTGGCGATGTACTGGCTCGTCTACCGGCTCTCCGGTTCGGAGCTCCTGCTGGGCTTGTCGGGCTTCATGTCGCAAGTGCCGGTGCTCGTCATCGGGCCGTTCGGCGGCATCTGGGCCGATCGTGCCGACCGCCGGCGGCTCCTCATCCTCACCCAGGCCGCGGCGATGGTGCAGGCGGCGCTGCTCGCGTATCTCACGCTGAGCGGCAACGTGCAGGTGTGGCACGTGATCGCGATGTCGGGGATGCTCGGCATCATCAACGCGGTCGACATGCCGCTGCGCCAGTCGTTCGTGGTCGACATCGTCGGCGACCGCAAGGACCTGCCGAGCGCGATCGCGATGAACTCGCTCACCAACAACAGCGGGCGGCTGATCGGGCCGTCGATCGCGGGCGCGACGATCGCCGTCACCTCCGAAGGCGCGTGCTTCGCCTTCAATGCGCTGTCGTATCTGGCGGTGCTCTGCGCGCTGCTCGCGATGCGCATCGACCATGTGCGCCCGCCGCGCGAGCATGCGGGCGTGATCGACGCGCTGAAGGGCGGCGCGCGCTACGCGTGGCGCAACTGGCCGGTACGGCGGCTGCTGTTCCTGCTCGCGTGCATGAGCTTCATGGCGACGCCGTACACCGTGCTGATGCCGGTCTACGTCGACCGGGTGCTGCACGGCGGGCCGCACACGATGGGGTACATGCTGAGCGCGGCCGGCGTCGGCGCGGTGATCGGGACCGCGTATCTCGCGGTGCGCTCCCAGCTCAAGGGGCTGGTCACGATCATCGCAAGCTCGGTGATCGCCGCGGGCGCGGCGCTCGTCGTCTTCGCGGTCTCGCCGTCGATCTACGTCTCCGGCGCGATGATGGCGGTCGTCGGTTTCGGCGTGGTCGTCACCGGCGCGGGCGTGAACACCCTGATCCAGGTCATCGTCGCGGACGCGATGCGCGGCCGCGTGATGAGCTTCTACACCATGTCCTTCATGGGCGTGGCACCGCTCGGCTCGATCAGCATCGGCGCGATCGCCGCGGCGGCTGGGGTGCAGGTGGCGCTCGGATTGGGCGGCGTCGCGTGCGCCGCGGCGGGGGTGCAGTTCATCCGCGGCCGCGAGCGCGTCAGGACTGCGCTGCGGGCCGCCGCCGAGGACAGAGAAAAGGCGTTGTTAACCGCCAAGGACGCAAAGGAAAGTCAAAATGGATTCCCGCCTGCGCGGGAATGACGAGCGCGCTGAGCGCTTCATCCGCCTGTGCGCGGGAATGACGAGCACTCTGCGCGCTTCATCCGCCTGTGCGCGGGAATGACGGGCGTTTCGACCGCTTCGTCTTCCTTTGCGTCCTTGGCGTCCTTTGCGGTTCAAATTGCCTTTACTTCTGTAGCAGCTCGGAACTGCGCTTCACCGCTTTGACGATGTTGACGTAACCCGTGCAGCGGCAGAGATTGCCTTCGAGGTTGTGAATGATCTCTTCGTCGCTCGGGTTCGGGTTGTCCTTGAGGAAACCCGCGGTCGCCATGATCATGCCCGGCGTGCAGAAGCCGCACTGGAGCGCATGGCACTCGGTGAACGCCTGCTGCACCGGATGCAGCTCGCCGTCCTTGGCGAGCCCTTCGATCGTCAGCACGTCCGAGCCGTTCGCCTGCACCGCGAGCACGGTGCAGGACTTCACCGCGCGGCCGTTCATGTGCACCGTGCAGCAGCCGCACTGGCTGGTGTCGCAGCCCACGTGGGTGCCGGTCAGCCCCAGCGAATCGCGGATGAAGTTGACGAGCAGCGTGCGGTCTTCGACCTCGCGCGATTCCTTCTTGCCGTTGACGGTGATTTCGACTTTGGCCACGGCCTATCTCCCGAGTAGTTTGTTGACTGCGCGCTTGGTCATGACATTCACCAGGTTGGCGCGGTACTCGCGCGTGCCGTGGATGTCTTCGTTCATGCCGTCGGGCGAGGTCGCGAGCCCCGCGAGCGCGTCGGCCGAGAGGTTCTTGCCCAATGCGGCTTCGGCTTCGCTCCAGCGATACACGCCCGGACCCGCACCGGTCACCGCGACGCGCACGCCTTTACTCGTCTCGGCGACGAACACCCCGCACATCGCGTAACGCGACGCCGGATGCGCGAACTTCTGATACGCCGCGCGTTTGGGCACCGGGAACGAGACGCGCACGATCAGCTCGCCGGCTTCCAGCGCGGTCGCGAACATGCCCTGGAAGAAATCGTCGGCGGCGATCTCGCGCTTGTTGGTGACGATCGTCGCGCCCAGGCCCAGCACGCCTGCCGGATAGTCCGCGGCCGGATCGTTGTTGGCCACCGAGCCGCCGATGGTCCCGCAATTACGCACCGCCGGATCGCCGATGTGGTTGGCGAGGTCGGCGAGCGCCGGGATCGCCTCGCGCACTTTCTGCGAGCGCGCGACCTCGACGTGGCGGGTGCCGGCGCCAATGACCAGCGCATTGTTCCTGACCTCGATGCCTTTGAGCTCGTCGAGCGCGCCGATGTCGACCAGATGCGACGGCTGGGCGAGCCGGGCCTTCAGCGTCGGGATCAGCGTCATGCCGCCCGCGAGCGGACGCGCGTCGGGATTGGCCTGCAGGAACTCGCCGACTTCCGCGAGGGACTTGGGTTTTACGTAGTTGAATGAATACACACGCGACTCCTTCGGTCGTGAGCGGTTTCTATCGGGCGTCGGCCGCCGGGCGCTTCGCAGCGATCGCGGCCCATACTTTAGCCGGTGTGAGCGGCATGTCGAGGTGTTGTATACCGAGCGGGCGGACCGCGTCGACCACCGCGTTGACGAGCGCGGGCAGCGATGCCGTGCAGCCCGATTCTCCCATCCCCTTGATGCCGAGCGGATTCACGCGCGACGCGGTGACGTGCTCGGCCATCTCGATGTCCGGCAGCAGGCCGGCGCGCGGCATGTAGTAATCGCTGAACGTCGCGGTGACGAGCTGACCGGTCTCGCGGTCGTAGATCGCGTGCTCGCCGAACACCTGTCCCGCGCCCTGCGCGACCGCGCCGTGCATCTGGCCTTCGACCACGGTGTGGTTCACGACCACGCCGCAGTCGTCGATGGTGAGGTAGCGCACGATGTCGGTGACGCCGGTGTCGGGATCGATCTCGACCTCTGCGATGTGGCAGCCGTTCGGATAGGTCGTGCCGAACGTGCCTTCGCCGGTCACTTTCACCTCGCGCGTCGCGGCCAGCTCGGCGAGCGTGATCGTCATGCCGGCCTCGGGGCCGGTGAACTCGCCGGCGCGGTACGTCACCTGAGAAGGCTCGACGTGCAGCGCTTCCGCGGCGAGGCTGGTCGCGTGCTGCACGAGCTTCTCGCCGGCGATGTGGCAGACCGTGCCCGCGCCGACCATCGAGCGCGAGCCGCCGGTGTGATTGCCGATCAGCGCACGGTCGCTGAAATTCTGGACGACCTTCACGCGCTCGGCGGGGATGCCGAGCGCCTTGCCGACCATCATCGCGAACGTCGTCTCGTGGCTCTGGCCCTGCGACTTGGCGACGGTGTAGGCGGTGACCGTGCCGTCCTCGTTCGCGACGAGCTCGACCTGGTCTTTCGGATACATGCCCGCGCCGGTGTTCTCGATCACCGTCGCGATGCCCACTCCGCGCAGCTTGCCTTTCGCCTTCGATGACGAGCAGCGGGCGTTGTAGCCCATCCAATCGGCGAGATCGAGCGCTTTCTCGAGCACCCCGGGAAGATCGGCGTTGTCGTACGTGGTGCCGGTCGGCGTCTTGTACGGAAACTCTTCGGGCTGGATGAAGTTGCGCCGGCGCAGCTCCGCCGGGTCGATCTTCATCTCCGCCGCCGCATTGCTCACGAGCCGCTCGATGGCGTACGCGATGTCGGGGCGGCCCGCGCCGCGGTACGCCGCGATCGGCGCGGTGTTGGTCACCGCGAGGCGCCAGTAGCCGTAGAGCGCCGGGATCTTGTATACGCCGGACAGCATGGTCGCCGGATTGCGGATGTGGCTCACCGGCCCTGCGGGCGAGAGATACGCGCCCATGTCGGCGAGCCAGTTGAGACGCATGCCGAGAAACTTGCCGTTCCTGTCGAGCGCGAGCTCGCCTTCGATGATGTTGCCGCGACCGTGCGTATCCGAGAGAAAGCCTTCGGTGCGCGACGACACCCATTTCACCGGGCGGCCGGTCGCCTTCGCCGCGATCATCAGCGCGCAGTACTCGGGATAGGCGGTGCTGCGCTGGCCGAAGCCGCCGCCGACGTCGCGCGCGACGATGTGCAGCTTGTCCTCGGGCACCTTGGTATAGCTCGAGAGCTGGCGCTTCATCATGTTCTGGCCCTGGATGCACACGTGCACCGTGTAGCTCTCGTCGCGGGGCTCGTACGCGACGAGGCACGCGCGCGGCTCCATCGGGTTGGGCACCACGCGCGTCGATTCCATCCTGAGCTTGGTCACGCGCACCGCCTTGGCGAACGCGGCGTCGGTCGCGGCCTTGTCCCCCGCTTCGTATTCGAAAGGGGTGTTGTCCGGAACGCTGTCGTGCAGTTGCGTAGCGCCCGGGCGCACCGCCTCTTCGGGATCGATGACGACCGGCAGGTCCTGGTACTCGATCGCGATCAGCTCGGCGGCGTCCTGTGCAGCGCCCGCCGACTCGGCGACGACCAGCGCCACCGGCTCGCCCACGAAGCGCACGCGGCCGTGCGCCATCGCGGGACGCTCGGGAATGCGGCCTTCCATGCCGCCGATGCCCTTGAAGTTGAGGAACGTGACGCCGCGCGTGTAGCCGGCTTTGACCGCGTCCTCGCCGGTGTAGATGCCGACCACGCCCGGCGCCTTCGATGCGGCGCTCGTGTCGATCGAGACGATCTTCGCGTGCGCGCGATCGGCGCGCAGGAAATAGGCGTGGAGCTGCCCCGGCAGGTTCCAGTCGGCCGCGTACGTGCCCGCGCCGGTGATGAGCCGCAGGTCTTCGAGCCGCGACACGTGCGCGCCGTCGACTTCGAACAAATCGTGGTGACCCATGAACGCTCCTACTTACTCGGGCTGTATCCCGACGGCTTTGATGACCCTGCCGTACTTTTCGTAATCGGCGCGTATGCGCTTCGCGAACTGCTCGGGCGTGTTGGTCACGACCTGCATGCCCTGGCTCGTCCAGAGCTCGCGCATCTCGCGCGTCGTCAGGATCTTCCCGACGAGCCCGTTGATACGGTCGACGATCTCGAGCGCCGCGCCGGCGGGCGCGAGAAATCCGTGCCAGCCGACGATCTCGTAGCCTTTGAGGCCGCCCTCGTCCACCGTCGGCAGATCGGGCAGCGCAGGGTCGCGGGTGAGGCTCGTCACGGCGATCGCGCGCACCTTGCCGGCTTCGATCTGCGGCCTGGCGACCGCCAGAGTGTAGAACAGGACGTCGATGCGCCCGCCGACGAGGTCGTTCAGGGCGAGATTACCGCCTTTGTAGGGGACGTGCAGCATGTCGACTTTCGCGAGCGTCTTGAAGAGCTCCCCCGCGAGATGGAACGCGCTGCCGACGCCCGAGGAGCCGAAGGTGAGGATTCCCGGCTTGGCCTTCGCGATGGCGACGAGATCCTTCACCGTCTTCGCCGGCACGACCGGATTGACGATGACCACGTTCGGGAACGCATTGATCTGGATGATCGGCGCGAAGTCGCGGAACGTGTCGTACGGCATCTTGAGCCTCAAGTGCGGCGTGCTCGTCAGCGACGATCCGGGCGCCACGAGCAGCGTGTAACCGTCGGGCGGCGCCTTGGCGACGAACTCGTTCGCGATGAGCCCGGTCGCGCCCGGACGGTTGTCGACGATCACCGGCTGCGCCAATGCTTCGCTCATGCGCGCCGCGATCGGACGCGACAGCACGTCGACGTTGGTGCCCGGCGGAAAGCCGAGCACGAGCCTGATCGGCCTGGACGGGTAGGCGGCTTCGCCGGCGGCGGCTGCGCCGGCGACCACGGACGAGAGGACGCACGCGACGGCGCGCGCGGTGACGCTGCTGAGCGGGAACAACGGGGAAGCTCCGGTGGGAACGTCTTTTTCCGCTAGGATATCCCAATCATGAAAAAAGATACGCTGCTCACGCACGTCGGCCGCGACCCCGCGCGCCACGACGGGATGGTCAACACGCCGGTGTTCCGCACCTCGACCGTCATCCATCCCAATCTCGAGTCGTACGAAAAGCGCCCGCCCGAGGGCGAGAAGATCGTGCGCTACGGGCGCTACGGCACGCCCACCACTTTCGCGCTCGAAGAAGCAGTCGCGGCCATGGAAGGCGGGTTCCGCGCGGTCGCAGTGCCTTCGGGGCTGGCGGCGATCAGCGCGGCGCTGACGGCATTCCTCAAGACCGGCGACCACCTGCTCGTCACCGATTCGGCGTACGGGCCGAATCGCAACTTCTGCGAACGGCAGCTACGGCCCAACGGCATCGAGGTCGAGTATTACGATCCGCTGATCGGCGCGGGTATCGACAAGCTCATGCGGCCGAATACCAAGGTCGTGTTCTGCGAAGCGCCGGGCTCGCAGACCTTCGAGATGCAGGACATCCCCGCCATCGCCGAAGTCGCACATGCGCGCGGCGCGCGGGTGCTGGCCGATACGACGTGGGGCACGCCGTACTTCTTCCGCTCGTTCGAGCGGGGGGTCGACGTGTCGATACACGCCGCGACCAAATACATCAGCGGCCACTCCGACGTGATGATCGGCATCGTCGTGACCAACGAGCGCTGCTGGCTGCCGGTGCGCCGCGCGGTCACCGACTACGGCTATGCGGTGAGCCCCGACGACTGCTACCTCGCGCTGCGCGGCTTTCGCACGATCGGCGTGCGCATGAAGCAGCAGATGGCGAACGCGCTGCGCGTCGCGACATGGCTCGAAGGGAGAGCCGAAGTGAAGCGCGTGATCTATCCCGCGCTGCCGAGCGACCCGGGACACGCGATCTGGAAGCGCGATTTCGACGGCGCGGCGTCGCTGTTCGCGGTGGTGCTGCAGCCCGCGAGCGCGAGCGCGGTGGCGGCGCTGGTCGACACGCTGGAGCTGTTCGGGATCGGGTCGAGTTGGGGCGGTTACGAGAGCCTGATCAGCGTGGTGCACGCCGACGCCAACCGCACCGCGACGAAGTGGAACCCCGGCGGGCCGGCGCTACGCCTGCACATCGGGCTCGAAGACCCCGAGGACGTGATCGCCGACCTGGAGCGCGGCTTCGCCGCGCTCAGAGACCGTCGCTAGCGGACGATCCAGGCCGGGTTGGGCGGCGGCGACCCCGGAGGCGGCGGCGGGAAGCTGCCGGCGACCGGCGTTCCGGGCGGCGGGCTGTAAGTGGTCTGCGCCGGCGGAGGCGGCGGGTAGTAGCCGCTGGCGGCTGCCTGGTAGCGCTGGCGTCCGTAGACCGCCACGCGGTGTCCCTTGCCGTACATACACTGGGTGTAAGCCTGGTCGTAGCGCTGCTGCGCCCCGTATCCCGAAGCGTCGGCCGCGCTCACGCCGACGAGCGCCCCGGCGCCTCCGCCGATGCCCGCACCGACTGCAGCGCCGTGACCGCCGCCCGCGGCGCCGCCGATCAGCGCGCCGATCGCGGCGCCGGCCAGCGTGCTGGCCACACCCGACTCCACCTGCGCCTGACCGGCGGTGTGTCCGCCGACCGCGTCGTACGCGTACTGCCGGCAATAACCGTCATCGGCACGGAACTGCTCGAAAGGCTTGCCCGTGCCGGGCAGCGCCATGTGGCTCGGGCCGGTCGGGACGGACACGCAACCGGCGGCGAGCAGGGCCGCGCCGAGCATGCCGAAGGGAAGAAGCTTCATGCGAGGTCTCACTGTGGGGGCGCCGACGCCTGCGGCTGGACCTGCTGCCACTGCGATGCGCATTGCTGCACATAGGGGTAGTAGGTCTGCGAGTCGGGGCAGAAATACCAGTAGGCGTTCTGCTGCGCCGGCGCCGGGCCGTAGGCGCCGGTCGCGCCCTGCTCGATGTACGCAGGCGCAGGCGCGGCGACGACGGCAGGCGGGTAGTAGTAACGCGGATACCAGTACGGCGAGTAGTAATACGGGAAGAGCGGTGCGCCGAAGAACACCCCGACGCTGCCGTGATGGTGGTGGTGGCCGCGGTGTCCGCCGCGGCCGCGCGCGTCGGCGTCACTGAGCGGCGCCAGGACGGCCGCCGCCACGGCGAGCGACAGCACTGCGATGTTGAGCGTTCTCATGATGGTCCGGAAATGGTAGCCGAGCCCGGCCGAACCGGCCCTGGAATTTTGTTACAAGACGTTACGACAGACCCCGGGAAACCGGGTTTGTTCAACGGCACGCCCGCGCAGGGCTCAGGAGAGCCCGGGATCGGACGCGGGCGCTTCGGGCATGCGCGTGACGAGCAGCTTGTCGACGCGGTTCTTGTCCATGTCGATGACCTCGAAGCGGTGCCCGCCCCATTCGAAGCGGTCGGCGGACTTCGGCACGCGGCCGAGCTGGAGCATGGCGAAACCGCCGAGGGTGTTGTAGCTGCCGGTGTGCTCCTCGGGCAGGGCGTCCTCGATCTCCAGCGCTTCCTTGAAACGCTCCACCGCGACGCCGCCGTCGATCAGCCACGAGCCGTCTTCCCGCCGCACGATCTCCTCGTCGCCGGCTTCGACCTCGCCGCCGATGTCGCCGACCAGCGCTTCGAGCACGTCGTAGAGCGTGACGAGACCCTGCAATTCGCCGTATTCGTTGACCAGGAAAGCCGCGGTCTGGCGGTGCTGCTTGAACGAAGCGAGCGCTTCGTTGACCGTCAGCGTCTCGGGCAGGTACAGCGGCTTGACCAGGTGCGCCGTGACATCGAGCTTCCTGCCGAGCACGAGATCGCCGAGCAGCGCTTTCACCTCGACGAGCCCTTCGACGTTGTCGAGATCGCCGCGCGTCACCGGGAAGCGCGAATGCTCGGCGCCGGCGAGGCGCTGGCGGATCGCGTCTTCGCCGTCTTCGAGATTGAGATAGACGATGTCGGTGCGCGGCGTCATCACCGAGGTCACGCGCACGTCGTCCATGCGGAACACGCGCGAGACGAGCTGGTGCTCGTGCTCTTCGAAAACGCCGGCCTCCGCGCCCTGCTCCATGAGCACTCGGATCTCTTCCTCGGTGACCGGCGGCGCTTCGCCCGTGCGCTTGGGCAGGATCCTGAGCACCGCTTCGGTCGTCATGCTCAAGAGCCGCACCACCGGGTGCACGAGCGACGACAGCCATTTCATCGGCCGCGCCACCGTGCTCGCGACCGCTTCGGGATTGAGGAGCGCGACGCGCTTGGGCACGAGCTCGCCGATGAGGAGCGATCCCACCGTGATGCCGACGATGACCAGCGTCGCTGCGATCGGCTCTGCGCGCGGCGCGATCAGCGGCCACTGCGCGAGCCACGACGCGAAGCCGGCGGTCAGCTTCGCCTCGCCGAAAGCGCCGCTGCTGATGCCGATGACGGTGATGCCGACCTGGATCGTCGACAGAAAGTGGCTCGGGTTGTTGGCGAGCTCGAGCGCGGTACCGGCGCCGGCGCGGCCTTCGTCGAAGAGCTGCTGCAGCCTCGCTTTGCGGGATGAGACGACGGCCATCTCGGACATCGAGAACAGGCCGTTGACGACGAAGAGCAGCAGCAGGACGACCAGTTCCATAGAGGGGTGAAGCGCGTTACGAAAGGTCCGAGCATACCGCGCTTTACCCGGGACGGCCCCGGCGGTCAGCGCTCGCGCAATGTCCTGGCCGCCGCCACCATGTTCTTCAGCGCCGGGATCACTTCCGCCCAGGCGCGCGTTTTCAGTCCGCAGTCCGGATTGACCCACAGCCGTTCGGCCGGGATCCGCTCGGACGCCTTGCGCATGAGCTGCACGATGTGCGCTTCGGTCGGGATGTTCGGCGTATGGATGTCGTAGACCCCGGGCCCGATCTCGTTCGGGTACTTGAAGTCGTCGAACGCATCCAGCAGCTCCATGTCGGAGCGCGAAGTCTCGATCGTGATCACGTCCGCATCCATCCCCGCGATCGACGCGATGATGTCGTTGAACTCGGAATAACACATGTGGGTGTGGATCTGCGTTTCGTCGGCGACGCCGTTCGCGGTGATGCGAAAGCATTCCACGGCCCAGTCGAGATAAGCCTTCCACTGCGATTTGCGCAGCGGCAGCCCTTCGCGCAGCGCCGCCTCGTCGATCTGGATCACGCGCACGCCGGCGCGCTCGAGGTCGAGCACTTCCTGCCGCATCGCGAGCGCAAGCTGCCTGCACGTCGCCGAACGCGGCTGATCGTCGCGCACGAAAGACCAGTTGAGGAGCGTGACGGGACCGGTCAGCATGCCTTTCATCGGCTTGCCGGTCAGCGACTGTGCGTACTCGATCCACTCCACGGTCATCGGACTCGGACGTGCGATGTCTCCGAACAGGATCGGCGGCTTCACGCAGCGCGAGCCGTACGACTGCACCCAGCCGAGCCGGCTGAAGGCATAGCCGTCGAGCTGCTCGCCGAAGTACTCGACCATGTCGTTACGCTCCGCCTCGCCGTGCACCAGCACGTCCAGACCCAGCGCTTCCTGCTCGCGCACGCTGCGCTCGATCTCCGCCCGCATCGCCGTCCGGTAAGCAGCCTCGTCGAGCTCGCCCGCGCGGTATCGGCTGCGCGCGTTGCGAATCTCGGCGGTCTGCGGGAACGAGCCGATGGTCGTCGTCGGATACCTGGGCAGGCCGAGGTGCGCGGCCTGCTTCGGCGCCCGTCGGGCGTAAGCGCTCTTGCGCTCGCCCGAGACGGCATCCAGCGCCGCGACCGCCGACTTGACCGCCGGGTTGTTGACGCGCGATGAAGCGCGCCGGCCGGCGACGGCCGTCTTGTTCGCCGCGAGCTCCGCGCGGACGGCATCGCGCCCACGATCGAGGGCTGTCGCGAGGACCTTCAGCTCGCCGAGCTTTTGCAGAGCGAACGCCAGCCACGAGCGTATCTCCGGATCGAGCGTCTCCTCGCTGTCGAGATCGACCGGCACGTGCAGCAGCGAGCACGAGGGCGCGATCCACAGCCGGTCGCCCAGTCTTTCGGCGATCGGCTCGACCCGATCGAGCACCGCTTCGAGGTCGGTCTTCCAGATGTTGCGGCCGTCGATGACGCCCAGCGACACGACCTTGTGCGACGGCAGCACGTTCAGCAGCGGCATCACGTCGTCGCGCCCGTTGATCGCGTCGATGTGCAGGCCCGCTACCGGCAGGTTGGCGGCGAGATAGGCGTTCTCCTGCAACCGGCCGAAGTACGTGGCGAGCAGCAGTTTGACGCGGCAGCTCTTCAACTGGTGGTAGGCGTTGTTGAAGGCGTGCTGCCAATCCGCATCGAGCTCGGTCACGAGCAGCGGCTCGTCGATCTGCACCCACTCCACGCCGTGTGCCGCGAGCGTATCGAGAAGCGCGGCGTAGACGGGCAGGAGCCGCGGGAGCAGCGCCAACCGGTCGCAACCGTCCTTGGACTTGCCCAGGCCGAGATAGGTGACCGGACCGACGATCACCGGCTTGGCGTTGACCCCCTGCGCCCGGGCTTCGGCCAGTTGCTCCAGCAGGCGTGACGCATCCAGCTCGAACCCGGTCTGCGCGGTGAGCTCGGGCACGATGTAGTGGTAGTTGGTATCGAACCACTTGGTCATCTCGCCCGCGGCGACGCCCCCGCAGCAGGCGGCGTGATCTGCCGCGCCTTGCGCGGAGCGGCCGCGAGCGACGCGGAAGTAGTTGTCCAGCGCATCGCCGTGGAAGCCTCGGACGCGCTCGGGCAGATTGCCCAGCGTTGCGCTCATGTCGAGCACGTGGTCGTAGTAGGCGAAATCGCCGACGGGGACCCGGTCCAGGCCGGACTGGTCGGCCCAATGCCGCCGGCGCAGCTCAGCAGCGGCCGCCTTCAGCGCGTCGCGCGAGGAGTGACCCTTCCAATAGGACTCGAGCGCGAACTTGAGCTCGCGCCTGGCGCCGATGCGCGGAAAACCGAGGTTATGTGTAGTGACCATGAGCGACTCCGGAGATGAGCCACGATGGTAGGGACCGCGATCCATGAGCGGAAGTGGTAAGATTTCATGGATCCATTAGCTGTATTCATGAAAACCATGATCGAGCGCATCCACCTCGCCATCGTGCAGGAGGTCGACCGCCGAGGCTCGCTGACGGCCGCGGCGGCCGGGCTGCATCTCACGCAGTCGGCGTTGAGCCACACGGTCAGGAAGCTCGAGGACCAGCTTCGAACGCAAATCTGGCACCGCGAGGGGCGCCGGCTGCGGCTCACGCAGGCCGGCGAATACCTGCTCGCCGTCGCGAATCGCTTATTGCCCCAGCTCGCGCATGCCGAGGAGCGCATGCGACAGTTCGCGCGCGGCGAGCGCGGAACGCTGCGCATCGGCATGGAGTGTCATCCGTGCTACCAGTGGCTGCTCAAGGTGGTCGCCCCGTATCTCGACAAATGGCCGGACGTGGACGTCGACGTGATCCAGAAATTCCAGTTCGGCGGCATCGGCGCGCTCTTCGGCCACGAGATCGACATGCTGGTGACGCCCGATCCTTTGCGCCGGCCGGGCTTGCGCTTCGAGCCCGTGTTCGATTACGAGCAGGTGCTGGTCGTCGGCCGCGGCCATCGCCTGCAAGGCGTGCCGCACGTCGAGCCGAAGGATCTGGCGGACGAAACGCTCATCACGTATCCGGTCGGCGTGGACCGGCTCGACGTCTACACGCAATTCCTGATGCCCGCCGGGGTGACGCCGCGGCGCCACAAGACCATCGAGACCACCGACATCATGCTGCAGATGGTGGCGAGCGGGCGCGGCGTCGCCGCGCTGCCGCGCTGGCTCGTCGACGAATACGCGGGCAAGGTCGAGGTGACACCGGTGCGCCTCGGCGCGGCCGGTATCGCCAAGCAGATCTTCCTCGGAGTCCGTGAGGCCGACGCAGGCACCGACTACCTCGAAGACTTCATCGCCCTCGCGCGGCGTGGGTAGAGCACTGCGACATCCGCGCTACTTCAGTAGCAGCATCCGTAGCCGGCTCTCGCCTCCGGCCGTCTCGGTCCACGCGACCAGCAGATTCGAACGGGCAGCCACGACGCGCGGATACGTCGCGCTGACGCTGTCGGAGGTCAGCCTCATCGGCTTGCTCCATTCCGCGCCCGCGTTCTGCGAGCGGGAGATGAATACCGCGCCGGTCTGTCCGACCGTCTCGTCCCAGGCTGCGACGAGCTCGTTGCCGCGCGCGGCGAGATCCGCGCGCTGCGCGAACTCGCCGCCCATGCGCGCATGCATGCTCCATCGCGTTCCGCCGTCCTTCGACGCGAAGTAATGCACGCCGCGTTCGCCCGGCTTGCCGGTCCACACGAGAGAGTGCAGGCGCGACGAACCACCCTCACCCGTGCGGGCGAGCGCGCCGCCGGTGTGAGGGCATGCCTCGACCTGCCAGTTGAACGCACCGACCGGCCCCTCGGCGACCCACGTCGCGCCGTCGTCCTTCGAGGCCATCAGCCCCATGTCGCGAGGGCCCTTGCCGCGGTACAGGAGATAGACGTCGCGCTTCGCGGACGGCAGCAGGGTGTTCCAGCAGCACTCGCAGCTCCCCGACTTCACCGACATATTGGCGGACCACGTCGCGCCGCCATCCCCGCTGCGCGCATAACGCACGCCCTGCGCGCCGCTGCGGCTGTCGAGCCACGTCAGGTGAAAGCGCCCGTCGCGCGCGACGATGTCTGCGAAACCGTGGCCGTCATGGCGGTTATCGTCGGCCGGGTTGGGACCGCGGCGCCAGGTCTTGCCGCCGTCGTTCGACAGCGCCGTCACCATCGGACCGGAGCTGCGGAAGCCGCGGCCCGCGCTCGCCCAGACGGCGATCACCTGCTTGCCGTTCGATGCGACCTGCGGATCGTTGCTGCGGTGAGGCTGATGAGGGACCGGCATGCCTTCGCCGACGCGAACCGGCGCCGACCAGGACTTACCGCCGTCGCCCGAGCGCCGATACCACAACGCGGGTGTGCCGTTCGTTCCGGCCGTCTCGGCCGTCAACAGATCGATCGTGTCGCCGGCGGCGTAGACGTCGAGGCTCAGCACGTTCCGGCCCGCGGCGTGCGCTTCGTGCGCATGCTCCGCCGCCGGCGACGGCATGGCCGGCGCACCCCCCAGCAGCGCCGCGATCAGCCATGCGGCGGCTTTCCCGGTAATTGGGTGCGATTTCACCATTTCAGCTCCAGTCCTGCGTAAAACGTGCGTGGCAGGCCGGGCGAGAGCACCGGCTGGTTGCTCGAAAGCTGCGCGCTGTCCGCATAACGCTTGTCGGTCAGATTGTAGATACTCCCGAAGAGCGCGAGATGCCTCGTGAGACGCCAGTTCGTACGCACGTTGAACAGGTCATGTCCCGGATAGGTCTGGGTGTTCGCGGCGTCGAGCCAGTAGCGGCCGAGCCGCACCCATTCGAACTGCACCTGCGCGTCGGTGCGCGGCTGCCACGTCAATCGAGTCGTCGCCATCACTCGCGGCGCCGACTCGATTTCCTTGCCGGAGAAGATTCCGGCACTGGTCACCCAGTCTTCGTACGTGTGTTTCGCGTAGGAGAACGCGGTGTCGAGGCGCCACGCCGAGACGAGGGGCGCACCGAGACCTATCTCCACGCCGCGATGGCGAGTCTCTCCGGCATTGACGGTCTGCGTGAACGTGGTGACCGGATCGCGTTGCGACACGATGTCGTCGCGTTTGCGAAGCTCGTACAGCACGACGTCGTATGAGACTTTGGCGATCAGACCGCGCAGGCCGACTTCCACCTGGTCCGCCTTGATCGGCTTGAGCGCCGCGGACGATTGCGCCGCGGCCGCCGCTGCAGCGGCGCTCGCGCCCACAGCCGGCCGAAAGAGGTTTCCTTCCGAGGGTGCGCGGAAGCCGTGGCTGTAGCCCGCGAACGCGTGCATGTTCGGGGCGATCGCATAAGTCGCGCCGAGCTTGGGGCTCAGATGGGTGAACGTCGGATCGGCATCGTCGGCCTGACCGTAGAAGCGCGCCCCGGGGAAAGGCGCACCGGGCGCGACGAAGATCGGAGCGCCGGCCAGGCGGTTGCGAAATCGGTACGAGAGGTGGTCGTAACGCAGGCCCGCGGAGATGCGCAGCCGCTCGGTCGGCGAGATTTCGCCGTGGACGTACGGCGAGATGCCGCTGAAGGTCACGTCGTAATCGTAAACGCGCCGCGCGACCGAGTACGCGCTGAACGTCCGCGTGGGCGCCGCGCCCGATGTGGTGACGTTGAGACTGTCCTCCCGCCGTTCGCCGGGGCTGATGTCGATATCGGTGCCGACGATCACGCGCGCGCGCATGAAGTTGGGAAAGTCGGTGCGCCACTTCGCGAGCAGTCCGAACGAGCGGTTCTGTACCGTCGATATCGTGGGGTCGAAGTTGAGCGTGAACGACGCCAGCAGGTCCATGCTGTTGTCGCGTATGTACGGCGTAATCGACAGCAGGCTGTCGCCGAATGCGTGCTCGTAGTTCGTCGACAAGCGGAACGCCTGGACTTGCCGGAACGCGATCGGCAGGTAGTTGCGCTTCGGATTGTTGAGATAGTCGCTCATCACCAGCGGCGAGTTGGCGCCGGTCTGCTGATCGATATTGGAGAACGACAGCACAGTCTTGAGCATCGCGTTCCCGTTGACGAAGTGATCCCACCGGAACGTTCCGCTCTGCCGATCGTAACCGGTGGCGTCGCGCCAGCCGTCGGTATGCGTGAGGTTGAGATCCGCCCGCCATGCGCCGTTCGCATAACCGTTGCCGCCGCCGGTGAGGACGCGCCAGAAGCCGTGCGTACCCAGTTCGGCCGAAGCGTCGAGCTCGGGCTTGCCGGAAGGTGTGCGGGTCAGCACGTTGACGATGCCGCCGATCGCATCCGAACCATACAGGGCGGTTCCGGGGCCGCGGGTGACTTCTATGCCGCCGGCCTGCGGGATGTTGGTCTCGTAGAGCGCGTTGTGATTGAAGAAGCCCGTGGAACGGATCGGAATGCCGTCCTCGAGAAACAGATAAACCGGGTTCGTGGTGAACGGCTGACGTATGGCCGTGGTATGGCCTTCGCCGTTCGTCACGGCAACCGCGACGCCCGGTATCTGCCCCATGATCTGCGATGGGTGGTTGGGGCGGACCAGATCGATCTGGTTTTTCTTGACGACGCCGACCGCGGCCGGCGTCTCGTTCAACGATTCCTTCTCCCGCGTGCCGGTCACGACGACTTCCGGCATGATGAGAGTCTCTTCGGCCGCAAGACATTGCGCAGCCGCTAGTGCGGCCGCAGCCGCGCACATCGACGATGTGCGCAAGCCGCGCCGTCGGTGTTTGCTTTTCATGGTGCCTCCCGATTGCTGACGAGTGAAAACCACGACGTGCCGCAACCGGCAGTCGATGGCTTTCGATGGAGCGACAGTCAGGAGGCGCGCGGAGGCGCGCGGGAGCGGAAGTACGGGTAGACGGACGCCGCGGCGGACTGCGGCTCCTGGGCGATCGCCGCGGAAGCGACGATTGCGACGGCATCGTGCGTAAGCGGCGGTGCGAGCAACGCGACGGTCGAGGCCGCGTTCAGGCAGAACGAGCAGTAGATGCCGTGCGCGTAATGCGTGCGATGGTCGGCGGGCTGCACCGGTGCCGGCTGGTGCGCGGCTTGTGCTGCGTGGCCGCCGTGCCCGCCATGGGCCGCATGCCCGTCGTGCGCGCTCGCGGCCGTAACGTCGTGCGGCAGGCCGAGCATGCGCGCGAGCGCGGCCGGATGCTCGCGGAGCACCCCCGCGGCCAATGTAGGCGACAGCGCCGCATAGATCACCGCGACCAGCGCCATCCACGCGCCGACGAGCGCGCGCGAGCGGCGTTTCGATCGATGTACCGGGCGGTGTGTGCTCGTCATGGCGTCAACTGCCTTCGAGCTTATACACGAAAGGCATCGTCACCCACTGCTCGACCGCTTCCTGGCCGCGGCGCGCCGGCGCGAACTTCCACGTCTTCGCCTGTTCGAGCGCGGCGTTGTCGAGCACCGACGAGCCGCTCGTCTTTTCGAGCGCCACCTGGAGCGCGCGGCCGTCCTTGCTGACGAGCACCCGCACGAGCGAGGTGCCTTCGATGCCGTTCCTGCGTGCCATCGGCGGATACCGCGGCGCCGGATTGCCGAGATAGGCGGCGTTGTAGACCGGGGCGCTGGCGGCGGCCGATTCCCTGGCGGGCCCCGGCGGCGCCGCTGCGGGCGCGGACGCGACAGGCGCCTGCGGCGCTGCGGGCGCTGCGGGCGCCGGCGCCGGCACGGTGAAGGCCGGTGTCGCAGGCGCGGCGTTCTCGGGCAGGGCGAGCACCGGTTTGCGCTCGGGAACGGTCGCCGGTTGCACCGGCGCGGGCCTGGGCTGCGGCCTGGGCGACGGCGCGCGTGCCGCGGGTGGCGGCGGAGGCGGCTTCATGCGCAACGGCGGCTCGACCTTCGGCACCGGCGGCACGATCCGCACCTCCAAAGGCCGCTGCGGCTCGACGTCCGCCCTGCGCACCCCGGGAAAGACCACGAGCGCCAGCCCGTGGACGGCGAGGCTCGCCGCGACGGCGAACGCGAGCTGCCGCTCTCGCCTCTTGTCGCGCGGGGCGACGCCGAAAAGCTCGACGGGATGGATCGCGACACTCATGGGTGCCGTAGGTCGGATGTGAGACGCGGCGGAAGTCCGATCTTACTGGAACTCGCATGCCTGTCTCAGATGCGCGATACGGGTCGGGCGTTCCCTAATGCACCGCCGCGCCGGCCGGTGCGGCGAGCGCCTTCTCCAGATCTTCCGGTCCCACGGGCTTCACCAGGTGCAGATCGAAACCCGCCTCCTGCGACTTCGCCCGATCGGCGGGCTGTCCCCAGCCGGTCACGGCGACCAGACGTACCATCCGCTGCGTATCCTGCGCGCGCAGGCGCCGCGCCACCTCGTAGCCGTCGAGCCCCGGCAGCCCGATGTCGAGCAGCACGACGTCCGGCCTGAACTCGGGCGCGCGCTCGAGCGCTTCGAGGCCGTTGCGCGCGACGCTCGTCTGGTGCCCGAGCGACGTGAGCAGGAGCTGCAGCGTGACCGCGGCATCGTCGTTGTCGTCGACGATCAGCACCCGGCGCGGCGGCACGTCGATGCGCCCCTGGGCGGCATACGGATCGTAGGCCTGCGCCGGGCTCACGCGAAGCGGGACGCGCAGCGTGAACTCGCTGCCCTTGTTTTCGCCCGCGCTGTGAACGGTGAGCGACCCGCCGTGCAGCTGCGCGATCTTGCGCGAGAGCGCGAGGCCGATGCCGAGCCCGCCCTCGACGCGCTCGAGCGCGGGTCTCGCCTGGACGAACATGTCGAAGATGCGCTCCCTCCATTCCGGCGGGATGCCGCGACCGGTGTCGGCCACCGTGAGCAGCGCGCACCGGTCCTCGACCGAGGTGCTCACCGAGATGCGCCCGCCCTGGGGGGTATAGCGCGCGGCGTTGTTCAACAGGTTCGCCGCGAGCTGCGCGAGCCGCCGCGCGTCGCCTTCGACGACCAGAGCCTCGTCGGCGAGCTTCACTTCGAGGCTGTGCTTCGCGGCCTCGATCGCCGGCGCGGCGGTCTCGACCGCCTGGTTCACCACGTCCGCGAGGTCGACCGGCTTGCGTTCGATCTGCATCTCGCCGCGCGTCACGCGCGAGATGTCGAGCATGTCGTCGACGATGCGCGCGAGCTGGGTCGCCTGGCGCGCAATCACCTTGTACATCTCCTCGCGCGCGGGCGTGCCGGGCTGCGTCGCCTCGATCACGTTGACCGCCGTCTTGATCGGCGCCAGCGGGTTGCGCAGCTCGTGCGCGAGCACCGCGATGAATTCGGAAAGATTGCGCGCCGCGCGCTCGAGCTCCTGCGCGTGACGGCGCTCGGACAGGTCCTGCGTCACTTTCGCGTAGCCGCGCAGCCGCCCCTGCGCGTCGTGCAGCGCGGACACCACCGCGCGCGCCCAGAAACGCTCGCCGTTCTTCTTGACGCGCCAGCCTTCGGTCTCGGAATGTCCGCTGCGCTTCGCCTCCGCGAGCTCGGCCCACGGCGCGCCGGCGCGCACGTCCTCGGGCGTGAAGAAGCGCGAGAAGTGCTTGCCGATGATCTCGTCGGCGGTGTAGCCCTTGATGCGTGACGCGCCGCTGTTCCAGCTCGTGATGATGCCTTCGGGATCGAGCATGTAGATCGCGTAATCGACGACGCCTTCGATCAGCAGACGGAAGCGCTCCTCGCTCTGGGCGAGCGCTTCCTCGTGCATCTTGCGGCTGGTAACGTCGCGCGTGATCTTCGAGAAGCCGAGGAGATGGCCGTCGGTGTCGCGCAGCGCGGTGATGATGACGCTCGCCCAGAAGCGCGAACCGTCCTTGCGCAGCCGCCAGCCTTCGTCCTCGAAGCGGCCTTCGATCGTCGCGACCTTGAGCTCGTGCTGCGGCCAGCCGGTCGCGATCGAGTCCTGCGTGTAGAAGATCGAGAAGTGCCTGCCGATGATCTCGTCGGGGGTGTAGCCCTTCAGCCGCTCGGCGCCCGCATTCCACGTCAGGATGCGGCCTTCGGGGTCGAGCAGAAAGAGCGCGTAATCCTTGGTCTGCTCGATGGCGAGCTGATAGAGGGCCGGATCGATCATCGGTTGCCGTCGGACCGCTGGGCATAGCCCTGTTTGCGCGCGTCGTTCATGCACTCGGTCAGCGATTCGAACGTGTGCTCGGAGGACACCGCAACGTCGCCCGTCTGCGAATACGCGCGCCACTTCCAGCGGATCGACCCGTCACGCGGATACCTGACCGGCACGAACTCCCACCGGAATGGCAGTTGAAACCGGTCTACCGGCGCCATGTGGAAATCGAAACGGCGGCGCGCGCCGCGCCGCGTGCGCACCGCGCCTGTTGCTGAACAGTGAGCATGTTCGGTCTTCGCCGCTATTGAGTTGGAGTGCGCCATGCGATACGGGCGCAAGGTAATCGCGACCGGACGCAATTACCATGCCCAAGGATAGCAGGTAAGCATGAAAAAGGGGCCGCGCGCTGCGGCCCCCTTCTCGGAAGTGCGGATGCTTTGCGTCAGTCGTCGTTCTTGATCTGGCCGCGAATCTCTCCGGGCGGGAAGAGCTGCGAGTGGACGTTGGCATAGGTGGCGCCGGCGCGCATCGCCGCGAGCAGCTCGTCGAGCTGGCCCGCGTCGATGCCCTGCCCGTTCACCGTCAGCACCTGGTTCGGGAAGATCGTTCCGGTAACTTCGCCCGACTGCGGGCAAAAAGGCGTGACCGCGGCAACGGCCGCCGGCGCGGGCGTGCCCATCGTCTGGCACAGCCACACTACGATGCCGCCGGTCGTGTGATGCTGCCCGAAGTGGATGTGCGACTGGGTCACCGGCGCCTCGAGCCCGTCGTAGCGCAGCTCGTAGCGCAGCGCGTTGGTGCGCCGGTCGAAGCTCGCCTTGAACGTGCCCCGCGCCTTGGTCGAGACGGCGCCGCGCAGCGCGGGCGTCGGCGCGGCGATGAAGTGCACTTCCTCGAAACCCGACAGGCGTGCCCGGAAATCCCTGTCGTTGTCTGCAAAGCTCGCGGACGGAGCGGTGACACCGACCAGCAGTGTTGCACCGATCGCGACGCGTAGCGGGCGGAATGCGCGAAGTCGCATGGTTGCCTCCGATGGTTGTTCGGTTGTCGGGTGCGGGACTGCACGCGGTAAACACGCGCCGCGAACGACTCATACCGCTTCCCGGGTTTGCCCTGACCCGTGCAACCTGCTCAAATCTGCGGCGGCTGTCGTTTCAACAAAACCTACAAAGAGGACAAACCGATGGTCTGGACGCCCCCTCCGCCTCCACCGCCGCCTCCGCCCGAGGAAGTGCTCGACGCGGCGGCGGAGACGATCAGCGACATCGCGGACGAAGCTCAGGACGTCGTCGAAGACGTCGTCGAAACTGCCGACTCGGCTCGTGAAAGCGGCGAGCGCGGCGGCGCCGCGCTGCAGGCGATCGCCGGCGATCCCGTCGGCTTCGCCGCGAATGTCGGCCGCGCTGTCAAAGAAGGGCTGACCGACCTGGGCCAAAACGCCGGCAACCATCTCGCGAACGGTCTGGTCGCGTGGCTCACCGGCGAGTTGGCCGCGGCGGGGGTGAATCCGCCCCGGTCGCTCGCGCTGAAGGATCTCGTCGCCTTCGTGCTCCGAACGATGGGCGTCTCGTACGACAGGCTGCGGCCGAAGCTCGTCAGGATCTTCGGTCCGACCGCGATAGACGGCGGTGAGGAGCTTTGGAGCTTGGTGAGCGACATTATCCGCGGTGGGCCTGCGGCAGGCTGGGAGCACGTCAAGCAGCGCGTCGGCGCCGTGCGCAACGCGGCCGCCGAAGACCAGCGCTCCGAGCGCGGCAGCGAACAGGTCTACGGCATCGTCGTCTCGCAGACTGTGCTGCTTGCCGGCACCGTGCACAACCTGTTCTCCGCATGGCTCGCGCTGAGCGGGAAACAACCGCGGGCGCGGCTGCTGCGTTACGCGTCACAGGGCGAATTGCAGAAGACGATCGGGCTTGCGCTTTCGAACGCGCGGCAGAAGAGCGCCGGCGGCCGGCCGCAAGCGTTCGCCGCGCTCGTCGAAGCGCAGCAGCGCGTGAACGCAGCCGCGAAGCTGTCGGCCCGCCGCGTGTCCGCGTCGCAAGCGTCGGCGGCCGCGGCGATCCGCGACCTCCAGAGGCTGCAGCGCGCGCTGTCGTCGCTGCTCGCGCGCTATCGCGGTTCGCCGAAGAGCGCGCAGGCGAAGCTCCTCACGCTCACGCGCGAAGCCGAGCAAGCGCTCGCGCGCGCCGTGCTGCAGCTGCAGGG
This sequence comes from Burkholderiales bacterium, assembly GCA_036262035.1. Classification (NCBI taxonomy): domain Bacteria; kingdom Pseudomonadati; phylum Pseudomonadota; class Betaproteobacteria; order Burkholderiales; species Burkholderiales bacterium. The sequence goes on from DATAJS010000029.1 coordinate 79,195, forward strand.
GATCGTGCAGGCCACCGCCGACGCCCGGCGCGAGCTCGGCAAGCCGAAGCTCCTCACCGCGTCGCGCGCCGCAGCAGCGAGGCCGTTGAAGTAGGCGCCGCAAAAACACGAAGGCTCAGGCCACGAAAATGGCCTGAGCCTTCGTTCACGACTGGTAGGCGGTGCGAGATTCGAACTCGCGACCAACGGATTAAAAGTCCGCTGCTCTACCGACTGAGCTAACCGCCCGAAAAGCCCACGATTTTATAGTTTTGGGGATACGCGGGTCAACCCGATCTCACTCAGGTTTCCTGCATCAGGCGCCAGTACTGGTACTTCAGCGTCGCCACCGAGCCGATCACCATGCCGAAGAACGCGAGGATCGAGCCCATGGCGAGCGTGGACACGCCGCTCACCGCCTGCCCGATGGTACAGCCCATCGCCACGACGCCGCCGACGCCCATCAGCGCGCCGCCGAGCACGTGATTGCCGAAGTCCTTGAAGCTCATGAAGCGCTCGTAGCGGAAGCCTTTCGAGGGCAGCGCGTAGAGGAGCGAGCCGAGGATCACGCCGGCGAGCGCGACCACGCCGAAGTTGATCAGCCAAAGCTTCGTCGGAGCGAGCAGGTAGCGCACGGTGTCGCCCATCGGGGCGACGAACGTGAACGACTGCATCTGCACGCGGCTCGGGATCTCGGTCGCCATCTCGGCGTATTCCTTCCACGCCGCGCCCATCGGGCCGCCGGTGATGTACCACGCGGCGACGACCGCGAGACCGACCGTGGCGCCGCCGAGCACGTTGTCGAAGCTCTCGCGGAAGTCGCGCGACCTGAAGATCCATACGAAGAGCGCGAGCGCGACGAGCGCCGCGACGGTGAGATTCAGGGCGCGGCTCGGCTCGAGGCCGAACATCCCGGCGACGATCGAGCCGACTTCCTGCGTCGGCATGCCGTGACGCCTGAGGTCGATGCTCGTCGCCTGTATCCACGGCAGGAACGCTTTTTCGAAGAGCGGCGTCCACAGCATGAGGTAAGCGCACACAGCCGCGACCGCAAGCACCGTCAGCGACTTGACGTTGCCGCCGCCGATGCGCACCAGCGTGCGGTTGCCGCAGCCGCTGCCTAGCGTCATGCCGACGCCGAACAGCACGCCGCCGACGATGTAGCGCAGCCACTGGAAATTCGCGGTGCGGTACGGCGGGAACGTGTCGGCGGACAGCGTCACGACACCCGCCGCTTCGAGCGCGACGACGCCGGTGATCGCCACCGCCATCGCGAGCACCCACGAGCGCATGCGGCCGGTGTCTCCCATGTTCACCCAGTCCGAGACCGCGCCCATGGTGCAGAAGCGCGTCTTCTGCCCGACCGCGCCCAGGACAAGCGCGATACCGAACACGGACAGCAGGAGCTGCTGATGAATTCCGAATTCCATAGAGCGCCTATTTTACGCGGGGACTCACGCGTAACGCGTCGGATCGGCAACGCCCGCCGCCGCGAAGCCCGCGCGGCGCAGCCGGCACGAATCGCAGACGCCGCACGCGCGGCCGTCCTGCGTGGCCTGGTAGCAGGACACGGTCAGCGCGTAGTCGACGCCCAGCGCGATGCCGCGCCGGATGATGTCCGCTTTGGAGAGGTCGATGATCGGCGTGCGCAGCGCGAGCGGCCGGCCTTCGACCGCGGCCTTGGTCGCGAGGTTGGCGACCGCCTCGAAGGCGCGCATGTACCCGGGACGGCAATCGGGGTAGCCCGAGTAATCGACCGCGTTCGCGCCGAACCAGATCTCCGCGGCGTCGCGGACTTCGGCGTACGCCAGCGCGAGCGATAGAAAGATGGTGTTGCGCGCAGGGACGTAGGTGGTCGGAATGCCCGGCTGCACGCCGTCGACCGGCACCGCCATCGATGCGTCGGTGAGCGCCGAGCCGCCGAACGCGGTGAGGTCGAGCGCGAGGACGCGATGCTCGGCGGCGCCCAGCGACTCGGCCACACGCCGTGCCGCGTCGAGCTCGGCGCGATGGCGCTGGCCGTAATCGATCGAGAGGCAGTGGCACGTGCGGCCTTCGCTTTTCGCGACGGCGAGCGTAGTGGCGGAGTCGAGCCCGCCGGAGAGGAGGACGACTGCGGCAGGCATCGCTTTAAACCCACGCCCACCCTGCCCCTCCCCCTGAGGAGGAGGGAATTTTTCCTGGGTGATTCATCGACCTTGTTGGTTACCCCACAGCACCTTGTGCAGCTGCACCTGCATGCGCACCGGCAGCTCGTCGCGGAGGATCCATTCGGCGAGCGCCGCGGCATCGAGCTCGCCGTGGACCGGCGAGAAGAGCACCGGGCAGGTGCGGTCGAGCGCACGCTCGAGCACGAGCGCTTTCGCCCATTCGTAATCGGCCTCATTGCACAGGACGAGCTTGACCTCGTCGCGCGCGCTGAGATGCGCGAGGTTGTCCCAGAGGTTCTTCCCGACTTCACCCGAGCCCGGCGTCTTGATGTCGACGATGCGCGAGACGCGCGGATCGACGCGCGACACGTCGAGCGCCCCGCTCGTCTCGAGCGAGACGCTGTAGCCGCGGTCCGCGAGCGACGCGAGCAGCCCGTTGCAGTTCTTCTGCGCGAGCGGCTCGCCGCCGGTCACGCAGACGTAGCGCGTGCGATGCTTCGCGACCTCGCCGAGGATGTCGCCGATCGTGCGGCTCGCGCCGCCGTGGAACGCATACGCGGTGTCGCAGTATCCGCACCGCAGCGGGCAGCCGGTGAGACGCACGAAGACGGTCGGCAGGCCGGTGCGGCTCGTCTCGCCCTGCAGCGAATGGAAGATCTCGGTGATGCGCAAGGAGGCATCGAGCCCGGCGCCGGTGTCGGACGCGCTGACGGCGGGATCGACGACCATGGGGCTGCTAATGGAGCGCGGCGAGCCTGCGCTTCGCTTTTTCCGCGGCCTCGCTCGACGGATAGCGCGTGACGAGGGTGTCCATCGTCTTCTTCGCCGCCACGGTGTCGCCGAGCTCGATGTACGAGCTCGCCATGTTCAGCATGGCGTCGGGCACCGACGCGCTGTCGGGATAGGTCGCGATCAGCTTGTGCTGCGCGGCGATGGCGTTCTTGAAGTCGCGCAGGTTGTAGTACGAATCGCCGATCCAGTACTGCGCGCGGTGCGCGAGCGTGCTGCGGCCGAACTGCTGGACGAAGCCCTGGAAGCCCGCGATCGCGCCCTGATAGTTGCCGACGCGGCGCTGCTGCTGCGCGGCTTCGTACACGCGCTGCTCGTCGGCGGCGGCTGCGCCGGTGACGGCCGCAGCAGGCGCGGCAGGCGGCCTGGTTTCAGCGCCGGCTCCCGGCGGTGGCGGAGCGCCCGGCGGCGCGCCCGCCGCGGGCGGCCCGCCCTGCTCGAAGCGCCGCAGCCGCGTGTCGAGGTCGACGTACATGTCGCGCTGGCGTTTCGCCGCCGCGTCGAGATTGTTCGTGAGCACCTCGAGCTGGCCGCGGATCGTGCGCAGCTCCTCGCGCATCACCTGCATCTGGTTCGCGAGCTCGAGCACCGGCTGGTTCTGCGCCTGCTGCTTCACCGTGTCCTCGAGCTTGGCGATGCGCGCCGCGGTCTCGTCGAACCGCTGGGACAGCGCGTCGAAGCGCCGCTGCTGCTCGGCGATCTGCTTGCGCGCCGTGATGTCGACGTCTTCGCCGAACAGCGCCGCCTGCGCGGGGAGCGCCCACGCGCACGCGAGCGCCAGTGCGAGTAACGTGACACGCGAGATCGATCTCATGCGGCCCTCGACGTCACTCGGTCCCGCTTACTGCTCGTTGCCGTAGACGATGTCGGCGCGGCGGTTCTCGGCGTACGCCTTCTCGTCGTTGCCCTGGGCGCGCGGCTTCTCTTCGCCGAAGCTCACCGTCTCGATGTTCGCGCCGGGCGCGCCGAGCAGCGTCATCATCTGCTTGACCGCCTCCGCGCGCCGCTGGCCGAGCGCGAGGTTGTACTCGCGGCTGCCGCGCTCGTCGGTGTTGCCCTGGATCGTCATGCGCTGCGAGCGGTTCTGCGAGATGAAGTTCGAATGCGCGGTCACGAGCGGCTTGAACTCTTCCTTGATGACGTTGCTGTCGTAATCGAAATAGACGCTGCGGCGCGAGAGGATGTTGTTGGGGTCTTTCAGTGCGGCGAGCGGATCGGCGCCGACGGTCTCGGGCCGGCTCGGCGCGGTCTGCGGTCCGGTCTCGGGCTTGGCCGGCTGCACCGGCCGCGTGTCGGCCATCACCGGCTTGCGCTCTTCGACCTTGGGACCTTCGTTGGGCGTCGACGAGCATCCTGCAACCAGCCCAAGCACTGCGAACATCATGGTGAATCTTTTCATCGTGCGCTCCTGAAGTCAGTGTCCCCCTGTAAAGCAGGTTATAGTTGTAATGTTGTTATCTGTTCGTGAGCGGGCCCCAAGCCGGCTCGCGCACATCACCGCTCGTCTCGGTGAAGCGCTGCTTGACGCGACCGTCGCTTGAGACCGCGGCTAATATACCACGCCCCCTCACCTCGCTTGCGTAGAGGATCATGCGTCCGTTGGGGGCGAAGCTCGGCGATTCGTCGATGCCGCCGTCGGTCAATAGCTGCACCTGCCGCGAAGCGAAATCCTGTACCGCGACGTTGAAGCGCCCGCCGCCGTTGCGCTGAACGAAGGTGAAGCTCTTGCCGTCGGGGCTGTGTCGCGGCGAGACGTTGTAGTTGCCTTCGAACGTCATGCGCTGCGCCTGTCCGCCGCCCGCCGGCATGCGATAGATCTGCGGGCTGCCGCCGCGGTCCGACGTGAAGAGGATCCACTGGCCGTCCGGCGACCAGTTGGGCTCGGTGTCGATACCCACGCTGCTCGCGAGGCGTTGCGCGTTACCGCCCTCCGCGCCGATCACGTACAGCTGCGAGCCGCCGTCCTTGGTCAGCGTGACCGCGAGGCGACGGCCGTCGGGAGACCACGCCGGCGCGCTGTTGCTGCCGGTGAAGTTGGCGACCGCACGACGGGTTCCGGTCGTGAGCGACTGCACGTACACGATGGGCTTCCTGCGCTCGAACGACACGTACGCAAGGCGTGTGCCGTCGGGAGACCATGAAGGCGAGATGATCGGCTCGTTGGACGCGAGTATGGTCTGCGGTCCGTAGCCGTCGGCGTCGGCGACCTGCAGCTCGTAACGACTGCCGCGCTTGACCACGTAGGTGATGCGGGTGGCGAACACGCCTTTGTCGCCGGTGAGCTTCTCGTAGATGGCGTCCGCGATCTTGTGCGCGGTGAGGCGCAGGTTCGAGGTCGTGGCGTTGTACATGAAGCCGGCGAGCTGCGTGCCTTTGGCGACGTCCATCAGGCGAAAGCGCACCTCGTAGTTCGCGCCGTTCGGGGTGACCGTGCCGATGACCAGCGCGTCGGCGCCGCGCGCCTTCCACGTCGGGTAGTTCACCTGCTCGGGCTCGTACGGCACCGGCGTGACGCCGCCCGGGTCCACCATCTTGAACAGACCGCTGCGGGTGAGGTCGGCCGCGATCACCTGCGTGAGCGGCTGCGGGATGCCTTCCTCGGCGCGGAAAGGCACGATCGCGATCGGGATCTGGTTGGCGCCGGCGCCGACGATCTCGATGGTGAGCGCGGCCTGGGCGGGGCGGCCCGCGCACAGCGCGGCCATCGCGAAGAATGCGATCGCAAGGTAACGGTTGAGCGTGCGGTAGAGCGTTGCGGTCATCATTGTTTCGGTCTGACTTTCAGGTTCAGCTCTCGAAGCTGGTTGAACAGCGCCGGGTCCGACGGCACCGGCAGCGGCGAAGCCTTCATCACGGCGCGCAGCACCGCGTCGTCGTACAGGCTGTTGCCGCTGCTGCGGCGCACCCTCACGCTCGGCTCGAGCACGTCGCCGCCGGGAAGTATCCGAAGCTCGATTTCGACTTCCGGATTGCCCTGCAAGTTCGGCGGCTCGACGATCCGCTGGCGCACGCGGTCCTGGATCATGCGCGTGTACTTGTCGATCTCGCCCGCGCGCGCGGAGGCCGCTTCCCTGGCGAGCTTGTCGGCGATCGCCTGTTTCTCGGCCGCGAGCTTCTTGGCTTCCGCTTCCTGCGCGAGACGCTCCTTCTCGAGCTTTTTCTTTTCTTCCTCTTTTTTCTTGGCTTCGAGCTGCTGCTGCTCGCGCTGGGCCTTGAGCTTCTTCGCCTCCTCTTCCTTCTTGCGCTCGAGCTCGTGCTGCTTCTTCTTCTCGAGCTCCTGCTGCTCCTTGAGCTTGCGCTCCTTCTCGAGCTTCTCCTTGAGCGCGATGTCGGCCTTGGGGATCGGCTTCGCCTCGGGCTTGGGCGGCGGGGGCGGCGGCTCGGGTTTGGGCTCGGGCTTCGGCTTGGGTCTGGGCTTCGGTTCGGGCTCCGGCTCGGGTTCGGGCCTGGGCTTCGGCTTCGCCTCGTGGCGGGGCGGGGTCATGGTGTCCCACAGCTCCACCACCGCCGCCGGCTCCGATACGCGGCGCTGCCAGACCACGCCGAAGATGAGCAGCAGCAGCGCGACCACGTGCATGCCGATCGCGAGGGCGCGCGCGACCTTTCGCTCGCGGGGGCTGACGTCTTCGTCGTAAGTCATCGTGCATTGAAACGCAGGATCACGGCGTCCGGGGTTTGGCGAGCAGCCCGACTTTCTTCACGTTGTTCTGCTGCAGCATGTCCATCACTTCGAGCACCGACTCGTAGCGCACGTCCTTGTCGGCGGAGATCACGACCGGCTGGTCGGCGTGCTTCTGCTGCTTTTCCTTGATGCGGGCGAGGAGATCGTCGCGCGTCACCTTCACCTCGGCGCTGCCGCGCGAGCGGTCGCGCAGCCACAGCGACTGGTCCTTGTGGATGGATACCTCGAGCGGCTGCACCGGCGGCGCGCTGGTCTTGCCGACCTCCGGCAGCTCGATCTGTCCCGGGTTCACCAGCGGCGCGGTCACCATGAAGATGACGAGCAGCACCAGCATCACGTCGATGTACGGCACGACGTTGATCTGGTTCATCAGCCGGTGCTTGCCGCGCTTCTCCATCAGTGGATCTGCCGCTGCAGGATGTTCGACAGCTCTTCCATGAACGAATCGAAGTGGATCGACAGCCGGTTCACGTCACCGGCGAAGTGGTTATAGGCGACCACCGCGGGGATCGCCGCCAGCAGGCCCATCGCGGTCGCGATCAGGGCCTCGGCGATGCCCGGCGCGACGTGGCCGAGCGTCGCCTGCGCGACGTTCGCCAGGCCGCGGAACGCGTTCATGATCCCCCACACCGTGCCGAACAGGCCGACGTAGGGACTGACCGAGCCCACCGACGCCAGGAACGACAGGTGCGATTCGAGGTTGTCCATCTCGCGCTGGTAGGTCGCGCGCATCGCACGGCGCGTCCCGTCCATCACCGCCGCGATGTCCATGCCGGGCTGCTTGGTGAGCTTGGTGAACTCGCGGAAACCCGCTTCGAAGATGCGCTCCAGGGTGCCGGGATGGCGCGCGGCGTTGGCGCGGTGATACAGCGCGGAGAGCTCGGTGCCGCTCCAGAACTGCTTCTCGAACTCGTCGGCCTGCTTCTCCGCGCGCTTCAACTGGAAGCGCTTGAGGAAGATGTAGTACCACGAGAAGAGCGAAGCGAGCAGCAGCGCACCCATCACGAGCTGAACGAGCACGCTCGCGTTGGTGATGAGGCTGATGATCGACAGATCGTGGGTGATGCTGGGATTCACACGCCGTCCCTTTCCTTTTTTATGCCACTATCCTGACGCAGTTTCGCCAAGATCTCCCGCGGTATGCGCACCGGCCGCATCGTTTCCAGCCTTACGCAGGCGATTTTTACCGCGGCAGTCGCGAGCTCCTCGTCTTCGCGCATGACGCGTTGAATCAAGTCGATCTGACCGGCGCCAACCTTAATGAGTTCCACCGTGACCCGCAAGGCGTCGTCGAAGCGTGCCGGCTTCAGGTAGTCGATCGCGAACGCGCGCACCACGAACACGACGCCGTGCACTTTTGCGAGATCGGTCTGCTCGAAGCCCGCCGCGCGCAACCACTCGGTGCGCGCACGCTCGGTGAACTTGAGGTAGTTCGCGTAGTAAACGACGCCGCCCGCATCGGTATCTTCGTAATAGACGCGCACCGGCCATGCAAAGCTCTCGCTGCGCGGCTCCTCGGCCGCAGGATTGTGCGCCGCTGCTTGCAAGGATGGGGCCGCTAGCGCGGGTCGTCCCACAGCCCCGGCGTCGCGCCGTCCTTCGGCTGCACCAGCCCGAAGTGGCGGTACGCGGCGGCGGTCGCGACGCGGCCGCGCGGGGTGCGCTGGAGATAACCCTGCTGGATGAGATAGGGCTCGAGCACGTCCTCGATGGTGTCGCGCTCTTCCGAGATCGCGGCGGCGAGGTTGTCGACCCCGACCGGACCGCCGTCGAACTTGTCGATCACGGCGGACAGAAGCTTGCGGTCCATGACGTCCAGTCCCGCGGCGTCGACGTCGAGCATCTTCAGGGCCGCGTCGGCGACCTCGCGCGTGACGCGTCCCTGCGCCTTGACCTCCGCATAGTCGCGCACGCGGCGCAGCAGGCGGTTGGAGATGCGCGGCGTGCCGCGCGAGCGGCTCGCGACTTCACGCGCGCCCGCGTCCTCGATCTGCATATCGAGCAGCCTGGCCGAGCGCAGCACGATGCGCGCGAGCTCGTCGACGGTGTAGAACTCGAGCCGCGCGACGATGCCGAAGCGGTCGCGCAGCGGGTTGGTCAGCATGCCCGCGCGCGTCGTCGCGCCCACCAGCGTGAAGGGCGGCAGGTCGAGCTTGACCGAACGCGCGGCGGGACCTTCGCCGATCATGATGTCGATCTGGAAATCCTCGAGCGCCGGATAGAGTATTTCCTCTACGACCGGCGAGAGCCGGTGGATCTCGTCGATGAAGAGCACGTCGCGCGGCTCGAGGTTCGTCAGGATCGCCGCGAGGTCGCCCGCGCGCTCGAGCACCGGACCGGACGTGTGACGCAGGTTCACGCCCATCTCGCGGGCGATGATGTGCGCGAGCGTGGTCTTGCCGAGTCCCGGCGGCCCGAAGAGCAGCACATGGTCGAGCGACTCGCCGCGCTTCCTCGCCGCCTGGATGAAGATCTCGAGCTGGCCGCGCGCTTTCTCCTGTCCGATGTACTCGTCGAGCGCCTTGGGGCGCAGCGCGCGCTCGATCACTTCTTCCTGGGGCGTGATCGGTGCGGCGGAGATGAGGCGGTCGGTCTCTATCATGGTGAAAAGTGAAACGTGAACCGTGATGGAACCGGTGAAACGTGAAACGTGAAACGTGAAACGTCGAATAGCGACGTCTCACGCAATGCAGCTTCCCGTTCGTGCTTACCTTTCACTCTTCACCCTTCACGTTTCACGTTTCACGTTTCACGCTTTGGAAAGAACCTTCAGCGCCTGGCGGATCGCTTCAGTCACCGACAGGCCCGCGTCGAGGTTCTTGACCGCATACTGCGCTTCCTTGTCGCTGTAGCCCAGCGCGAGGAGCGCGTTGACGACGTCGCTGCCGGCGGTCGCGGTTTCGGACTGCACCGCGACGATCGCGACGTCGAGCTTGTCCTTCAATTCGAGCAACAGCCGCTCGGCGGTCTTCTTGCCGATGCCCGGCACCTTCACCAGCCGCGCGCTGTCCTGCGTGCTCACCGCCTGCTTCACGTCCGCGACGCTCATGCCCGACAGCACCGCGAGCGCGGTGCGCGCGCCGACGCCGGAGATCTTGAGCAGCTGGCGGAAGAGGTTGCGCTCGGCGTCGCTCGCGAAGCCGAAGAGCTGATGCGCGTCCTCGCGCACGATGAGGTGAGTCAGGAGCGCGACGTCGCTGCCGGTCGACGGCAGCTGGAACAGCGTGCTCATCGGCACGTCGAGCTCGTAGCCGACGCCGTGCACGTCCACCACGATCTGCGGCGGATGCTTGGCGACGAGCTTGCCCGCGATGCGCCCGATCACACCAGCCTGCCGTTGCGGATGCGATAACCCTTCGTCGCCGCGGTGCCGAAGCCGTGCCCGCCGTGCGCATGGCAGATCGCGCAGGCGAGCGCGTCCGCGGCGTCGGGGCTCGGCGCGCCCGCGAGCTTCAACAGCCGCTTCACCATCTCCTGCACCTGCTCCTTCTTGGCGTGACCGTTGCCGACCACCGCCTGTTTCACCTGCAGCGCGGTGTACTCCGCGATCGGCAGGTCGTGCATGACCGCCGCGCAGATCGCGGTGCCGCGCGCCTGACCGAGAAGCAGCGTCGATTGCGGATTGGTGTTCACGAAGACTTTTTCGATCGCGATGTACTGGGGCTTGTGTTCGGCGATCACCTCGGCAAGGCCGTCGAGGATGATCCTGAGGCGCGACGACAGCTCGCTTGCCTGACCGGTCTTGATGCAGCCGCTCGTCACGTAAGCGAGCTGCTGTCCGGATTTATCGAGGACACCGAACCCGGTGATCCGCAGTCCTGGATCGATCCCGAGTATGCGGGTCCGCGAAACCGTCATCTCACTCGTTGATGACCGCGGTGGTGTACACGTCCTGCACGTCGTCGAGCGATTCGATCGCATCGAGGAGCTTCTGCATCTTCGCGGCGTCGTCGCCCGCGAGCTCGGTCTCGGTCGAAGGCTTCATGGTCACTTCGGCGAGCTCGGGCTTGAAGCCGGCCTTGATCAGCGCCTCGCGCACCTGAGGGAAATCGTTGGGCGCGGTGAGCACCTCGATGCTGCCGTCGTCGTTGGTGATCACGTCCTCGGCGCCGGCGTCGAGCGCCGCCTCCATCAGCTTGTCCTCGTCGGTGCCGGGCGCGAACATGAGCTGACCGCAATGCTTGAAGAGGAAGGCCACCGAGCCTTCGGTGCCCATGTTGCCGCCGTTCTTGGTGAACGCGAACCGCACGTCCGCGACGGTGCGAGTCTTGTTGTCGGTCATGCAGTCGACCATGATCGCCGCGCCGCCGATGCCGTAGCCCTCGTAGCGCACTTCCTCGTAGTTGACGCCGTCCATCTCGCCCGCGCCGCGCTTGGCCGCGCGCTCGATGGTGTCCTTGGGAAGGTTGTTCTCCTGCGCCTTGTCGATCGCGAGGCGCAGCCGGGCGTTCATGTCGGGGTCGGCGCCGCCGCCCAGGCGGGCCGCGACCGTGATCTCCTTGATGAGACGGGTGAAGATCTTGCCGCGCTTAGCGTCCTGTCGCTCCTTGCGGTGCTTGATGTTCGCCCATTTGCTATGACCCGCCATTGCCTGATCCGATACGTCCGAAGCCGTTAAAATATCGAGGAAATTTTAACACGCCCCCGCGGGACGACCCATGGCCGAGCCCATCCTCCTCGCTCAATCCAGCAAGCCCCTCCACCTCCTTCCCGCGTACGCCAACCGCCACGGCCTCATCGCCGGCGCGACCGGCACCGGCAAGACGGTCACCCTGCAACGCCTCGCCGAAGGCTTCAGCCGCATCGGCGTGCCGGTCTTCATGGCCGACGTCAAGGGCGACCTCGCCGGCATCAGCCAGGCGGGCAAGCCCAACGAGAAGATTCAGGCGCGAATCGACGCGCTGAAGCTCGTCGATTTCTCGTACGAAGCCTGCCCGGTGGTGTTCTGGGACGTCTTCGGCGACCAGGGCCACCCGGTGCGCATGACCGCGTCGGAGCTGGGGCCGCTGCTGCTCGCGCGCATGCTCAACCTGAACGACACCCAGTCGGGCGTGCTCAACGCGGTGTTCAGGGTCGCGGACGACGAAGGGCTGCTGCTCCTCGATCTCAAAGACCTGCGCGCGATGTTGAAGCATGTCGGCGACAACGCGAAGGCGTATACGACGCAGTACGGCAACATCTCCTCGGCGTCGATCGGCGCGATCCAGCGCGGCCTGCTCGCGCTGGAATCGCAGGGCGGCGACAAGCTCTTCGGCGAGCCCGCGCTCAACATCGCGGACCTGATGCAGACCGTGGGCGATCGCGGCGTGGTGAACATCCTCGCCGCCGACAAGCTGATGAGCTCGCCGAAGATGTACGCCACGCTCCTGTTGTGGCTGCTCTCCGAGCTGTTCGAGAACCTGCCCGAAGTCGGCGACGTGGCCAAGCCCAAGCTCGTCTTCTTCTTCGACGAGGCGCACCTGCTCTTCAACGACGCGCCGCCCGCGCTGCTGGAGAAGATCGAGCAGGTCGTGCGCCTCATCCGTTCCAAGGGCGTGGGGGTGTACTTCGTGACGCAGAATCCGCTGGACATCCCCGACACCGTGCTCGGCCAGCTCGGCAACCGCGTGCAGCACGCGCTGCGCGCGTTCACGCCGCGCGACCAGAAAGCGGTGAAGACCGCGGCGACCACGCTGCGCGCGAATCCCGGGCTCGACGTGGAGGCCGCGATCACCGAGCTCGCGGTGGGCGAAGCGCTGGTCTCACCGCTGGACGACAAGGGCCGGCCCGAAGTGGTCGAGCGCGCGTTCGTCGTGCCGCCGGGATGCCGGCTCGGTCCGGTGACCAGGGAAGAGCGTGCCGCGGTGATGAAGGACTCGATCGTCGCCGGGGTGTACGAAGCGGCCGTCGATCGCGAATCGGCGTACGAAAAGCTCACCGCGCGCGTCGCGGACGCGCCCGCTTCGGCCTCGAAGGGCGGCGCGGACGCGCAGCCGCAGGCCGAAGCCGGCGGCGGGTTGCTCGACAAGCTCGGCGGCCTGCTCGGCGGCTCGACCGGCCCGCGCGGCGGGCACCGCGACGGCCTCATCGAATCCGCGGTGAAGAGCGCGGCGCGCACCATCGGCTCGTCGGTCGGCCGCGAGATCGTCAGGGGTGTGCTCGGTTCGCTGCTCGCGGGCGGAAGCGGCCGCAGGCGGCGCTAGGCGGTGCCGGAGCGTTCGGATCCGCGCGAGGGTACGTGAAAAAGCCGCGCGGCTTTTGAGGGCCGCGCGGCTTTGCTACAGCGCCGGACTGCGCCCGGCGGCCATTCGCGGAGATCAGGCGGAATGACCGCTGTGCCAGCGCTTGTAGAGGCGCTTGTCGCTCGCCATCGCCCACACGGCGAAAGCCGTGGCGAGTATTCCAACGAGCACCGTGTGCAATGCAACAGTGGTCGAAGTCGCGAAACCCAGGACAAACGGTGAAACGACGAGCCACACGCCGCAAAGCGTGTTGATGATCTCTTCCCATGCCTTCGGCACGTAGGCCGCGATGAGCGCGAACACGACGATGCCAGCACCCATGATGATCGCATTCCAGCCCGCCGACGTGCCGCCGTAATGCAGCAGCCACGGCGAAGCGAACAGCCAGGCGCCGAGGACCAGATTGGCCCAGTCCTGCCAGCGTCGTGCGACCATCGCGCACTCCTTTCCGAGGCTTACGCGCTCGCGAGCGCGGCCCCGCACGAGGTTCGACTGCGGGTGAGTACACCCGTTCCCTGGTTTCGTCGATGCAAGCGCCGTTCCGGCCTTATTCGCTTTTGATCGCAGGCGCTTAAGCGTCGAAGGTTACCCGGCCCGGCGACGTTCGTGAAGCGCCCGGGTACACCGCTTGTAGGTCCCTCGGGATGGGCGCCCGCGCGGGACTTGCGCAGGGCGCACGGCAGGAGTACACACGCACCAATCTTTTGCGGGGGGTCAGGAATGAACGATTCCGCTCTGTCGCACCTCGCCAAACCCCTGCAGGTCGTCGGCGTCGCTTCCGGTTTCGGCGCGCGGGACATGGGCTGCGAGGCGGGCGCCGACGTGCTGCGCTCGATGCGGCTCACCGCGCGACTGCGCTCGCGCGGCTTTCGCGCGCGCTGGGCGCCGGTCATCCGTCCCGCGGCTGCCTACCGTCACGACGCGCTCGAATCGGTGCGGCGCACCTGCGTGCGGCTCGCGCGGCGGGTCGAGCGCATCGTCCAGCACGGTGAGTTCCCGGTCGTGGTCGGCGGCGATCACACCTGCGCCATCGGCACCTGGAAAGGCGTCGCGCACGCCAATCGCCAGCGCGGTCTCGTCGGGCTGCTGTGGATCGACGCGCACATGGATGCGCACACGCCGCAGACGTCCGAGAGCGGCATGCTGCACGGCATGCCGGTGGCATCGCTGCTGGGCTACGGTTATCCGCAGCTGACCGCCATCGCCGACGGCGCGCGGCTGGATCCCAAATGCGTCTGCCTTTACGGCGTGAGGAGCTTCGAGCGCGGCGAAGCCGAGCTCCTTGAACGTCTCGGCGTGCGGGTGTTCTTCATGGAAGAGATCGCGCGGCGCGGCGTATCCGTGACGCTGCGCGAGGCCGCGTCGCTGGTGTGCTGCGCCAGCGGCGGTTTCGGCATCACGCTCGACCTCGATGCGATCGACCCGAGCGATGCGCCCGGCGTCGGCAGCCCGGCGGCGGGCGGCCTGCGCGCGGGCGAGCTCATGGCGGCCCTTGCGGAGCACGGCGCGCATCCCAATCTTTCGGGTATCGAGATCGTGGAGTACAACCCCTACCACGACCGCCATTCGGCGACCGCGGGGGTCGTCGGCGACGCGCTCGACGCGATGCTGCTCGGGCAGTCGGCGCTCGGCGCGCCGATGCGGGCGGCGGGTTAACCAGGAGAGGACGTCAGCAGATGCTCGTCAGATTCGATTCCAAAGCCGGCACGATCACCATGTTCGGCGACGTCGGCACCAAGCTCCTGAAGATGATGGGACAGAGCGGCTCGATCCCGGGCGCGATCCTCGCACAGGACATACCGCCGGCGGTCGAGCGGCTGCGCCAGGCGCTGGGCGGTGAAAGCGAGCCCTCGCCGGCGAAGAAAGCCGGTGACGACGGAGAGCCTCAGGTGGGCATGCGCCAGCGCGCCTATCCGCTCATCGAGCTGCTCGAGCGCGCGGCCAAGCAGAACGCCGACGTGGTGTGGGACACGGAGAAGCGCGCGGCTTTTTAGTGTTGGGAGAACCCCAGCATCGCGCGGCAATTCACGCCGACCGGCAGCGTGCCGTACTGCCGCTGCGCGCACTGAAGCAGCTGCGCCAGCCCGTGATGGTTGTACTTCTCCGCGAACTCCGCGGCGGTATGACCGCCGTACACCCTGACGTCCGCATCCGCCCCGGCCGCGAGCAGCATACGCACCATGCGCTCGTGCCCCTGGATCGCCGCCATCATGAGCGGCGTGTTCGAGTACGTGCCGCCCTGCTGGGCTGCGCCGTTCACTTTCGCCCCGCGCTGGAGGAGGTAGCGCACCACGCGCTCGTTGTCCTGGTAGGCCGCGTAGGCGAGCGGGGTGTAGTAGTAATAGTTCTCGAGGTCCGCGCCGGACTCGACGAGCAGCCGCACCGCGCGCTCGTGGCGGTCGAAGGAGCGGTTGCCGCGGACTTCGTCGAAGAAGAACGCCGCGAGCATGAGCGGCGTCTCGTTCACCGGCGTGCGCGCGTTGACGTCGGCGCCGCTGGAGATGAGGAAGCGCATCACCTCGAGCGAGGCGGCGCGCGCGGCGAGCGCGATGATCGGCGCCCCGTCGGGATAGGCTTCGACGGACAATCGCGCGTTGGGACTGAGGCCGCCGTTCTGCACCGCACCGCGCACGGTGTACACGTCGTCGGTGCCGATCGCGTTCACGATGCGGTCGTTGTCGGCCGCGCCTCCGCCGACGCCGGCGCAGCCGGCGAGGCCCACGACGATTAACAGACAAGCCAGAACAGCTGCGATGCGTCGAATCATGCGTTCACCCTGGGCGGTTGCGCTCTCCCCCGAGAGCCCATGGACAAAGTATAGCGGCTGATCGACACCATCCGGCAGCCTCTGCATACGCCGGCGGCGGCCACTCCACCGAAGTGCTGCACCCTCCCTTGATCAGACGTTGAAGCGGAAGTGCATGACGTCGCCGTCCTGCACGACATACTCCTTGCCCTCGAGCCGCATGCGTCCGGCTTCCTTCGCGCCCTGCTCGCCCTTGTGCTTGATGTAGTCGTCGTAGCCGATCACTTCGGCGCGGATGAAGCCTTTCTCGAAGTCGGTGTGGATCACCCCCGCGGCCTGCGGGGCGGTGGAGCCTTTCTTCACCGTCCACGCGCGCACCTCTTTGGGACCGGCGGTGAAGTAGGTCTGTAACCCGAGGCGGTCGTAGCCGGCGTGGATGACGCGGTCGAGGCCGGGCTCGGTCATGCCCATGTCGGCCAGGAAGACCGTCTTGTCCTCGGCGTCCATGTCGGCGATCTCGGCCTCGATCGCCGCGCACACCGCCACCACCGGCGCGCCTTCGGCCGCGGCGTGCTTGCGCACCGCGTCGAGGTGCGGGTTGTTCTCGAAACCGTCTTCCTTGACGTTGGCGATGTACACCGTCGGCTTGGCGGTCAGCAGCGCGAGGTTGCGCAGCACCGCTTTCTCTTCCTCGTAGAGGTCGAGGGTGCGCACCGGCCTGGCCTCGTTCAGCACCGGCAGGCACTTCTCGAGCACCGCCACCAGGCGCTGCGCTTCCTTGTCGCCGCCGGCCCTGGCGACCTTCGAATAGCGCGCGAGCTGCTTCTCGACCGTCGAGAGGTCCGCCAGCGCGAGCTCGGTATTGATCGTCTCGATATCGGAGACCGGGTCGACCTTGTTCGAGACGTGGATCACGTTCGGGTCTTCGAAGCAGCGCACCACGTGGGCGATCGCATCGGTCTCGCGGATGTTGGCGAGGAACTGGTTGCCGAGGCCTTCGCCCTTGGACGCGCCCGCGACGAGACCGGCGATGTCGACGAACTCGGTGACCGCGGGGATGACCTTTTCAGGCTTGGCGAGCGCCGCCAGCGCATCGAGGCGCGGATCGGGCACTTCCACGATGCCGGTGTTGGGCTCGATGGTGCAGAACGGATAGTTCTCCGCGGCGATGCCCGCCTTGGTGAGCGCGTTGAAGAGCGTCGATTTACCGACGTTGGGAAGGCCGACGATGCCGCATTTCAGAGACATGGTAAGAGCGAGGAGTAGGGAGACGGGGTTGGAATGGCGGGAATCTAAAAAGTGACGGATGAAGCAGTGACGGAGAGTGCGGTGACGGATAAGGCGGTGACGAAAAGCGTTCGTGGCGCTGCACCCGTCACCGTTTCACCCGTCACCGTTCTATCCGTCACCTTTTTTCGGCCTATCGGTGTGAAGCCGAAGCATGGCTTTTTCCATCTCATGGCTCGCGATCAGCGGCCACACGTCCATCGCCTTGGCGAGCGCGTCCTCGATCGCTTTCTTCTCTTCCAGACGCGGGTTGTGCAGGACGTAATCGACGACTTCCTGCTCGCTGGCGGCGAGATCGCGGGGATGGCCGATGCCGATGCGCAGCCGCCAGAAATCCTTGGTGCCGAGCACCGCGGCGACGTCCTTCAAGCCGTTGCCCGACAGGCCGCCGCCGAACTTGAGCTTGACGGCGCCCGGCGGCAGGTCGAGCTCGTCGTGCGCGACGAGGATGTCGGACGCGTCGATGCGATAGAAGTTCGCGAGCGCGCCGACCGCGCGTCCCGAGTTGTTCATGAACGTCTGGGGTTTCAGCAGCCAGATGTCCGTGCCCGGGCCTTTGGCGACTTCGCCCGAGAAACGCGACTCCGCGCGGAAGCTCGCGTTGGCGGCGCGCGCGACCTCGTCCACCCACCAGAAACCGGCGTTGTGGCGCGTCGTTTCGTATTTCCTGCCCGGATTGCCGAGGCCGACGATGAGTTTCATGGATTCAGAGAGGAGAAAGGAGATAGGAGAAAGGAGAAGGTCTGAGGTCACCGGCGCGGCTCGCCTCTCTCCTGCCTCCTCTCTCCTTTCTGCGTCGCAAAGCAAAAGCCCGCCCAGCGGGCGGGCTTTTGCGGCGGCGCATGGAACTTACTTCGCCTTGCCCTTCTGCTCGCCTTCCGCTGCCGCAGCGGCAGCGGCTTCCGCGGGCGCCTGGCCGGTGATCTCGGTGACCGGCGTGGCGGCCTCTTCCTCGGCGGCGGCGACGCGCGGCACGTGCATCGACACGACCGCCGGGTTGTCGCCCTTCAGCTTGGCCGTGGGCTCGACGCCGGCCGGCATCGTCAGGTCGTTGACGTGATAGATGTCGTTCAGCTTCATCGACTTCAGATCGACCGCGATGTACTCCGGGAGGTGGTCCGGCAGGCACTGGATCTCGATGTCGGTCATGGCGTGGGTGACGACGCCGCCCTGGGTCTTCACGCCTTCGGAGACGTCCTCGTTGGTGAAGTGCAGCGGCACGCGCATGTGGATCTTCTTGTTCGGGTCGACGCGCTGGAAATCGACGTGCAGCACGATCGGCTTCCACGGGTGCATCTGGAAATCGCGCAGCAGCACGCGTTCCTTGTTGCCGTCGACCGTCATGTCCAGGATCGAGGCGTGGAAGGCTTCCATCTTCAGATGGCGCAGCAGCGCGTTCTGATCGAGCTCGACGTTGGCAGCCGGTTTGTTCGCCCCGTAGATGATCCCGGGGGCGCGGCCGCTGCCGCGCAGGCGGCGGCTCGCACCCGTGCCCTGCGTCGTGCGGGGAAATGCAGTGACTTCGATTTTCATTTCACTCTCCAGTTAGAGGGGTTCGCGACCAAACTCCCTCTTTGCGACAGTGAAACGTGAAACGTAAAACGTGAAACGTAAGGCGCTGCCCGGATTCTACGTTTCACTGTTCACGTTTCACATTTCACACCTTTCCGTTATTCGACGAATAGCGAGCTCACGGATGCTTCCTCGCTGATCCGGCGCATCGTCTCGGCCATCAGGCTCGCGACCGTGAGCACGCGGATCTTGGGACAGTTGCGCGCTTCCTCGCGCAACGGGATCGTGTCGGTGACGACGATCTCGTCGAGCACCGACTTCGAGATTCTTTCCACCGCCGGCCCCGACAGCACCGGGTGCGTGCAGTACGCGACCACGCGCTCCGCGCCGCGCTCCTTCAGCGCTCTGGCCGCTTCGCACAGCGTGTTCGCGGTGTCGACGAGGTCGTCGATGATCACGCAGGTACGGCCTTCGACCTCGCCGATGATGTTCATCACCGTCGCGACGTTGGGCCGCGGACGGCGCTTGTCGATGATCGCGAGATCGGCTTCGAGCCGCTTCGCGAGCGCTCGCGCCCGCAGCACGCCGCCGACGTCCGGCGACACCGCCACCAGGTTCTGGTAGCCGTGCTTCCACACGTCGCCCAGCATGATCGGGCCCGAGTAGATGTTGTCGACCGGGATGTCGAAGAAACCCTGGATCTGCTCGGAGTGCAGGTCCATCGTGAGCACGCGATCGACCCCCGCGCTCGCCATCATGTTGGCGACGACCTTGGCGGTGATCGGCACCCGCGCCGAGCCCGGGCGGCGGTCCTGCCGCGCATACCCCATGTACGGGATCGCGGCGGTCACGCGCGCGGCCGAAGCGCGCTTCAGCGCATCGACCATCACCAGCAGCTCCATCAGGTTGTCGTTGGTCGGCGCGCACACCGACTGGAGCACGAAGACGTCCTTGCCGCGGACGTTCTCGAGGATCTCCACCATCACTTCGCCGTCGCTGAAACGGCCCACCTTCGCGCGGCCCAGCGGCAGGCGCAGGTGCCCGACGATGTCTTCGGCCAGCTTGGGATTGGCGTTGCCGGTAAAGACGGTCAGCCTGTCGAGCGCCACTTCGGTCCCCGCTTAAAAAACAAACAGCCGCAAAGCGGACTACGCTTTTGCTGCATCGGCAGCATGCCGCATGCAGGCGTAGATCCACCCGCGGCGGATCGGTTGGGCTGGGGAGGTAGGATTCGAACCTACGAATGCCGGAATCAAAATCCGGTGCCTTAGGCCAACTTGGCGACTCCCCAACTGAACCGGCGTCGGTGTCCCGACGCCGGTCCTTGAAACCCGGCCGGAGTCGAAGCTGCGACTCCGGCTCGTAACTGTTGCTGCTTCAGCGCGCCTTTCAGCCTGCCGTCAGGTCGAAGAGCGGATGCCGATCGAGCCCCCGCGCGGCAAAACCTTTCATGTCCGGCGGTAGCTGCAAAACCACTTCCCGGGCGGCCGCCTCGGTCTCGAAGCTCGAAAAGACCGCGGCGCCCGATCCTGTCATGAGCGCCGGTCCGAAACGATCGAGCCACTTTAAATGCCGCGAAACTTCGGGATACAGCCGGCAAACGAGCTCCTGGAGGTCGTTGACCGCACCACTTAGAAGCCCGGCTGCCGAAAAGCCCTGTATTTTAACTACTTTCGAGTCGCGTTTCAAATCGCGATGGGAAAAAACCGCGGCGGTGGAGACGCCCACCGGCGGGGTCAGCACCACGTACCAGGCGGGGGGCAGCCCGACCGGCGTGAGGACCTCGCCCACGCCCTCACCCAGGGCGCTTTGCCCGTAGATGAAGACCGGGACGTCGGCGCCGAGCGTGAGCCCCAGCGCCTGGAGCTCCGCCCGCGTGAGCCCGGTCCCCCAGAGGTGGTTGAGCCCGATCAGCACCGTCGCCGCGTCCGAGCTGCCGCCGCCGAGCCCCGCCCCCATCGGCAGGCGCTTCTCGACGCCGATGTCGGCGCCTAGGCGGGCGCCGGTCGCCTGCCGCAGCAGCCGCGCCGCGCGCACCGTGAGATCGTCGTCTTCCGCCACCCCGGGAATCTCGCGCACGCGGCGGATCGCGCCATCGTCGCGCACCGCGAGGCTCACCTGGTCGCCGTGATCGATGAAGCGGAACAGCGTCTGCAGCAGGTGATAGCCGTCGTCGCGCCGTCCGACCACGCGCAGCATCAGGTTGAGCTTCGCGGGCGCGGGATAGCGCTGTGCGGTCACTGTGCGTCGCGCCAGGTGTCGACGACGAGGCGGATTTCGTTGGGACCGTCGGAGAGATCGAGGCGGCGCACCCGGCCGGCGTACTCGCCTTCGCCGTGGTACGCGATCGCGACCTTCCAGTCGTTCTGGACGAGGCTCGCGATCCTGCCGTCGGCGCCGCGCTGCAGCGCTTCGGGCTTGCTCGACGGCGCGGGCTCGCCCTTCACCCAGTACTGCAGCAGCGCGAGCGGCAGCGGCCAGCCGAGCGCCTGCTGGGTGAGCGCTTCGACGCTGCCGGCGCGAAACTGCTTCTGGTCGGCGCGGGTGAGCGTCGCGCCGTCCTTGCCGTCGACGATGTAGGCGAGCGTCTGCCCGGTCGGCGTCATGAGCCAGATCTGGTCCGCCGCCGCGGCGTGCTCCCACCGCAGATTGGCGGTGACGCTGCCGTCGCGATAGGTGACGAGCGCGCGGCCGAGGAGGTCGAAAGATTGGGACGAGCGCGGCGCGAGCGGCGTGGCGCACGCGGCGAGCAACAGCACCAGCGCCGCTGCTGCGGCGCGCCCCCGCGCGTTACGCATCACTGCGCCGTCTTGAGAACCGCCGGATCGAGGCGCTTGACCGTGCTCGTGAGCTGCTCGTTCTTCTCGTGCTCTTTGAGCGCCTGCACCCAGACCTTGCGCGCTTCGTCCTGCTGGCCGCTCGCCCACAGCACTTCGCCCAGGTGCGCGGCGATCTCGGCGTCGGGCCGCAGCGTGTACGCGCGCTTGAGGTGCTCGAGCGCTTCCTGGTTCTGCCCGAGACGGAAGAGCACCCAGCCCATGCTGTCGATGATGTAGGCGTTGTCGGGCGAGAGCTTGAGCGCTTTCTCGATGAGCTCGCGCGCTTCGGGCAGGCGCTGGTTGCGATCGGCGAGCGTATAGCCGAGCGCGTTGTAGGCGTCGGCGTTGTCGGGCTTCACCTCGATCAGCTTGCGCAAGGAAGCTTCGAGGATGTCGATGCGGTCGATCTTCTCCGCCGCCATCGCGTGCTCGTAGAGCAGCTCCGGGTTGTTCGGCGACTTGGCGAGCGCATTGCCGAGGAGATCGAACGCGTCCTTGTACTGGCTCGCGTCGCGCAGCAGCTGCGCCTCGGCCTGCGTGAGCGCCACGCGCTGGTCGGGGTGCTGCTCCGCGATCTGCTGCAGGTGCTTGCGCGCCTCGGCGAGCTTGCCCTGCTTGGAGAGCACGCCCGCATACCGCGTCTGCGCGCCGAGATAGTGCTCGCCCGGCTGCACCGCGGAGTACCACTTCAGCGCTTCGTCGTAGCGCTTGCGCTCTTCCGCGATCTGACCCAGATAGACGCGCGCCACATCGGGCTCGCCGTAGCCGTGCTCGAGCGAGCGTTTCAACTGGGTCTCGGCCGCCTCGTAGTCCTGGGCCTGTATGGCGAGCAGCGCGACCGCCATGGTCACGTCGCCGTTCTGCGGGAACTGCTCGACCAGCGCCTCGAACTGCTTGCGCGCCTCGGGATAGCGCTTCATCGTCACGAGGAGCCGCGCGTAATTGAGGCGCACGTCCTTCGCGTTGGGATGGGTCTTGAGATAGTCGCCGAGGAAAGCGAGCGCTTCGTCGTTGGACCGCTTCTGCAGCGCCTGCGCGTGAAAGAGCGCGGCGATCTCGAGCTCGGGCTTGAGCTTCAGCGCCGCGGCGGATTCGTCGAGCGCGAGCTGATCGTTGCCCGCGTTCCACGCCGCCTGCGCCACCGCCAAGCGCGCCTCCGGCACCTTGGGGTAAGGCTTGGCGAGGCCGCGCAGCAGCTCGAGCACCGCTTTGCGGTCGGGATTGCGCGAGAGCATCGTCGAGAGCTCGAGGAAGCTCTGCGGCACGTGCTCCGGATCGGCCGCGAGCCACTGCTCGAATTGCGCGCGCGCCGCATCGAGCTTCTGCTGGCTCGCCAGCATCGCCGCGAGCACCTGGCGCGCGCGCTGGTTCTTGGGCTCGGCTTTGAGCCAGATGCCGGCGGCTTCGACCGCGGCGTCGGCGTAGCGCGCGTTCCACGCCGCCTCGGTCGCGCGCTGCGCGATGCGCGGGTCTTTCGTCTCGCGCGCGAGGTCGAGCAGCGCGGGCACGCCGATCTCCGGCTGGCCGCGCTGCAGCGCCACTTCCGCCATCATGAGCTTGTACATGATGTCGCTGGTGAGCTCGACGGCGGGCAGCGATTCCGGCGAGCGCGGCGCGACCTTGCCTCGGGGCTGGGCGGCCGCCGCGTACTGGTCCACTGCGCGGTCCGCGCCGACGTCGCGTGCGAGCACGCGGTCGGCGAACGCCGCGCCGACTGCAGCCGACACCACCACTGCGAGTAATGCGGTTGGGAAACGTGTCATGAGGGAAGCGGCTCGCGACGCGAGCGGCGGATCGGAAGATGGATGAGAAGCACCGCGCGCATTGCGACTCAGTCGGCCGGCGTGAGCTTCATTATCGTGGACATATTAGGTATATTTCGGCGACACCACAAGACGCTCGACGGGACGCGAAAGCGCTTCAGCCGAGCGGCTTTGCAGAACTTCTCATCCTCTTCGCATGTCGAACCCCAGCGCCGCGCCAGCCACGACGATCCGCGCGCACGGCTTGCAGCGCCGTTTCGGCGCGCATGCCGCGGTCAAAAACGTCGAGCTCGAGCTCAATCGCGGCGAGGTGCTCGGCTTCCTCGGGCCCAACGGCGCGGGCAAGACCACGACGATGCAGATGCTCACCGGCAACCTCGCCCCCACCGAAGGCGAGATCAGCATCTGCGGCGTCGACCTGCTCGCCAAGCCGGCGCAAGCCAAGGCGCGCATCGGCTATCTGCCGGAGAACCCGCCGCTCTATCGCGAGCTCACGGTGGACGAATACCTCGAGCTCGCAGTCAAGCTGCATCGCGTGCCCAAGCGCGAGCGCGTGAAGGCGGTGGCGCGCGCCAAGGGCCGCTGCGGCCTCAACGACGTGGGACGCAAGCTGATCGGCACGCTCTCCAAGGGTTACCAGCAGCGCGTCGGCATCGCGCAGGCGATCGCGCACGAGCCCGACGTCGTGGTGCTCGACGAGCCCACGGTCGGTCTCGATCCCAACCAGATCCGCGACATCCGCGCGCTGATCCGCGAGCTCGGCGGCTCGCACAGCGTGATCCTGTCGACGCACATCCTGTCGGAGGTCGAAGCGATCTGCGACCGCGTACAGATCCTGCATCACGGCGAAGTGGTGTACAGCGACACCATCACCGGGCTGAAGGCGTTCCACAGCGGACGCACCTTGCTGGTGGGGTTGAAGCGGCCGCCTGCCGAAAGCGCGCTGCGCGCCATCCCCGGGGTCGCCGCGATCGAAAGCGCCGGCGACCATCTCTACAGGCTGCAAGTCGCGGCCGACAGCGACCCGACCGAGCAGATCGTCGCGCGCTCGGTGGCCGGGAACTGGGGCCTGCATCATCTCGCACCCGCGCAGACGAGCCTCGAAGACGTGTTCGTCCAGCTCACCAGATGATCGCGACGATCGCCGGCAAGGAGCTCAAGAGCCTGTTCGCGTCGCCGCTCGCGTGGCTGGTGCTGACCGCGGTGCAGCTCATCGCGGGCTTCGTGTTCCTCAAGAAGCTCGATGAATTCCTCAACGTGCAGTCGCAGTTCGTCCAGCTCGCCAGCCCGCCCGGCGTCACCCAGCTGGTGATCGCACCGCTGTTCTTCAGCGGCGCCGGCTTGCTCATGTTCGCCACGCCGCTGCTCGCGATGCGCTCGATCGCGGAAGAGCGGCGCAACCAGACCATGGTGTTCCTCACCTCCGCGCCGGTGACGATGACGCAGATCGTGCTCGGCAAGTTCGCGGGCCTGATGGCGTTCATCGCGTTGATCGTCGCGCTGATCGCGGCGATGCCGCTCACGCTGTCGGCGAGCACCCGCCTCGATTACGCGCACATCGCGGCCCTGGTCGGCGGCGTGCTGCTGCTCGCGGCAGGATTCGCCGCGCTGAGCCTCTACGTCTCGTCGCTCACCACGCACCCGATGGCCGCGGCGTTCGGCGCGTTCGCGCTGCTCCTGGTGATGCTCTCGCTGGGCGACGCCGCCGTCGACGGGCTGCAACGCGACGGCTGGGCCGCGCCCGCGGCGCTGCTCCAGGTGTTCTCGCCGCTCAGGAACTTCGAGCCGATGATCGCCGGCATCGTCGATACGTCGGCGATCGCGGGCTCGCTGCTGCTCGTCGCGTTCTTCCTCACGCTCACGGTGCGCCGCCTCGACGCGCGGCGCCTGCGCGGCTGACGATGCAGGCCGGCCGCAGGCTCCGGTTCCGGCTGCTCGTCCAGAGCGGTCTCTTCGTCGCGCTGTTCATCGCGCTGGTGATGCTGCTCGCGTACGCGGCGCAGCGTTACCACCGGGAGTGGGACATCACGCGCAGCGCGCGCAACACGCTGTCGCAGTCGACCCTCGACGTGCTGCGCCAGCTCGACGGGCCGCTGCACGTGACCGCGTACGCGGTCAGCCAGAGCGCGAGCGGCACCAACGTGCACAAGAAGATCGAAGAGGCCATGCGTCCGTATCGGCGGGCGAAGCCCGATCTCGCGCTGACGCTGGTCGATCCGCGCGAGGATCCCAAGCGCGCCGAAGCCGCGGGCATACGCACGCCCAACGAGATGGTCGTCGAGTATCGCAAGCGCACCGAGCGCATACCGCTGGGCGATTTCAGCGAGCAGAGCTTCGCCAACGCGCTGATGCGGCTGATGCGCGGCACCTCGAGCCTGGTCATGTGGCTCGAAGGCCACGGCGAGCGCAGGCTGGACGGCATCGCCAACCACGACCTCGGCGAGTTCGGGCGGCAGATCCAGCAGCGCGGGCTCAAGATCAACAGCGTGAACCTCGCGCTCGCGCAGGAAGTCCCGGCGAACGCTTCGGTGCTGGTGATCGCGAGCCCGCAGAGCGATCTCGCGCCGGCCGAGGTCGAAAAGATCGAGCGCTACGTGAGGAGCGGCGGCAACCTGCTGTGGCTGGTCGATCCCGAGCCGCTGCGCGGACTGCAGCCGCTCGCCGAAATGCTCGGGCTGGTGCTCACGCCCGGCACCATCGTCGATCCCACCCTGCGCGCGCGCAGCGGCCCGCCGGTGTTCGCGGTCGCGACGAGCTACGGTCAGCACCCGATCACCTCGGCGTTTCGCGAGAACAGCCTGTTCCCGTACGCGCGCCAGATCGGCGTCACCGAGATGGAAGACTGGCGCGTGACGCCGCTGATCGAGGTGGCGCCGCGCGGCTGGGTTGAGATGAGCAAGCTCGACGAGAAGCCGGTGTTCGACGCCTCGCACGACCTGCCCGGACCGGTCAACGTCGCTGCGGCGTTCGAGCGCACGGTGAACGAGAAGCAGCAGCGGATCGTCGTCGTCGGCAACGGCGCCTTCCTGTCCAACGCCTATCTCGGCAATGCCGGCAACCTGCAGCTCGGCGTCGCGACGCTCAACTGGCTCACCGCCGAGGACACGCTCGTCGCCATCGATCCGCGGCCGGCCCCCGACTCGCGCATCGAGCTCGACCAGACCGCGCTGTACCTGATCGTGCTCGGCTTCATCGTCGCGCTGCCGCTCGCGTTCGTCATCACCGGGATCGGCATCTGGTGGCGGCGCCGCAAGGCGGCGTGACCCCGGGGCAGCTCACGTGCGGTCGTGGCTGTCGCTGCTCGCCCTGGGGGTCGCCGTCGCAGCGCTCGCGTACTGGCTGGTCGGCGAGCCGGATGAGCGCGCGGAGGAAACGTACGCCGTGTCCTCGCTCAAAGCCGCCGACGTGACCCGCGTGAGGCTCGCCGGCAAAGCGCGCGGGGATACGCCGCCCGGCGAGATCGTGCTCGAGAAGCGCGACGGCATCTGGCGCTTCACCGCACCGTTCACCGGGCGCGCCGAAGCCCTGCCCATCGAGCGCCTGCTCTCCATCCTCGAAGCGCGGGCGACCGTCCGCTATCCCGCGACCGATCTCGCGCGCTACGGGCTCGATGCGCCGCTGGCGACGCTGACCGCCGACGACCGGACGATCGCGTACGGCGGCATCAATCCGACCACGCGCGAGCAGTACGTGCTCGCGGACGGCCACGTGCTGCCGCTCCCGGTCGCGTACGCCGCGGGCCTGCCGCGCAGCATCGACACGCTGTTCGCCAAGGCGCTGTTCGCGCCCGACGAGCGACAGCCGGTGCGCTTCGATCTTCCCGGCTACACCGTCGCGCTCGAAGACGGCACGTGGGCCGTCGCGCCGATCGACAACGACGCGGGCGCCGACGAGCGCAACACGTGGGTGGAAGCGTGGAAGAACGCGACCGCGCTCACGGTCGCCAAACATACCGCGGCGTTTCCGCACGAGACGGTGAAGGTGACGCTGAAAGACGGGCGCGAGATCACGCTCGGCATTGCGGAGCGCTCGCCCGACGTAGTGCTGGTGCGGCAGGACGACCGTGTGGCGTATCACTTCTTCGCCGGCGCCGGGCGCAAGCTGATCGCGCCGCCCGCGCCGGCCATCGACGACAAGGTGAACAAATGAAGCGCCGCGGCCTGCTCGCCGCGGCAGCCGCGCTGCCGCTGGTGCGGCTCGCGCGCGCGGCCTCGGGGCCGACGATCGACGTCAAGCGACTCGGCGCGTACGGCGACGGCCGCATGTCCGATCTCGCCACGGTGCGCGAAGCGATTCAAACCGCGGCGCGGCGGCCGGGCTCGACCGTCCTGTTTCCGCGCGGCCAGTACTTTCTCGGCACCGCGAGCGACAGCTATCTCGTCAGCGCCAAGGGACTGCGCGACGTGCGCATCGTCGGCGAAGACGCGACGATCGCCTGCCGCAGCGTGAACGGCACATCGACCATGCTCGAGCTGGAAGGCTGCCGCAACGTCACGGTGGAGGGGCTCGCGTTTCGCGATCACGGGCTGAAACGCGACGTGAACTGGCTGGGCGCCGCGGCGATCCGGCTGTCGAACGCGCGCAGCGCAGGCTGCCAGGACATCACCATCGCCCACTGCAGCTTCGATTCGGTGCTCGGCGCAGTGGTGTCGCGCTATACCGAGGACGACCCCGAGCTGCGCACGCGCGGTATCGAGCTCAGCGATCTCACGGTGCGGCGGTCATACTACGGCTTCAACTTCCAGGACAACGCCGACGACCTGGTCGCGCGGCGCATCCGCTGCGACGACGTCAAGCGCTCGTACTTCCCGTACGGCGTGAGCAACCACGATGTCGAGCTCGACACCGCGAACAACGCGACCGGCTTCACCGACGTGCTCATCAAGTGCTATCACCGCGATACGACGCGCATCAGGGTGCGCGTGCGCTGCCGCGGCAAGCGCGGCGGCGACGCCATCGTCGCGCTCGACAACCAGCACGAGCGCGGCCGCGGCACGATACGCGGCATCGACGTCTGGCTCGACGTCGACGACGCCGACTGCAAGCTCGACCGGGTCGTCCTCATCAGCTCGCTCGATCGCGACGGCCGCATCCAGAAGCACACCACCAATCGCTGGGACGACATCGCGCTCGACGGCAACGTGCGCATCTGCGACCAGACCAAGCTCATCGACATCATGAGCGTCGCGGCCACGCCCGGGACGCTGCGCATCGGCGCCGCGCTCGCGCGCAACCCGCGTCTGCCGGCGAGCTTTCCGGGGTTTCGCGCGACGGTTGCGCGTGCATCGTGAACGACGATGCCTGAGCTGCCGGAAGTCGAAACCACGAAACGCGGCCTCGCGCCGCATCTCGTGGGCAAACGCATCCGCACCGCGATCGTGCGCAACGCGGCGATGCGCCAGCCGGTGCCGAAGAAGCTGCCGCAGCTCGTCGCGGGCGCGACGATCGGGCGCGTCGAGCGGCGCGCGAAGTACCTGCTGATCGGCTGCGGACGCGGCACGCTCATCATCCATCTCGGCATGTCGGGCCGGCTGTGGCTGGTCGACGCCGCCGCGCCGGCCGAGCGGCACGATCACTTCGACCTCGTGCTCGACAACGGGACCGCGGTGCGGTTACGCGACCCGCGGCGCTTCGGGCTCGTGCTGTGGCAGACGGACGACCCCTTGCAGCATCCGCTGCTGGCGAGCATCGGGCCCGAGCCGCTGTCGCCCGATTTCACCGGCGCGACGCTGTACGACGCGACGCGCACGCGCACCGCGGCGGTCAAGCTCGTCCTCATGGACAGCCACGTCGTCGCCGGCGTCGGCAACATCTATGCGTCGGAGGCGCTGTTCCGCGCGAAGATCAATCCGAAGCTCGCGGCGCATCGCGTGAGCCGCGCGCGCTACGACGTGCTCGCGGACAAGGTGAAGGAGACGCTGCAGGCGGCGATCAGCGCGGGCGGCAGCACGCTGCGCGATTACGTCGGCGGCGACGGCCGCGCGGGCTACTTCCAGAACGAGCACCTGGTCTACGACCGCGCCGGCGAGCCGTGCTACACGTGCGGGACGCCGATCAGGGAACTGAAGCAGGGACAGCGGGCGACGTTCTATTGTCCGGTGTGTCAGCGGAGGTAGGCCTTGGAGCACGGCAATGAACCGCCAAGGACGCCAAGGAAAGCCAAACATCGCAAACGCATGACGACGCGGCGTTAGTTAACCTTTGCGTCCTTTGCGTCCTTTGCGGTTAAACGCTTTTAGCTTTTAAGCCGCTTTGGCCTGCGTCAGCTTGATGTATTTCTCCATCAGCTGCTCTTTGGTCTCGACGTGCTCGGGATCGAACGGGATGCAGTCGACGGGGCACACCTTCTGGCACTGCGGCTCGGCATGGTGGCCGACGCACTCGGTGCACTTGTTCGGATCGATGACGTAGTACTCCTCGCCCGCGGAGATCGCCTCGTTCGGGCACTCCGGCTCGCACACGTCGCAGTTGATGCATTCGTCGGTGATCATCAACGCCATCATTTGCCCCCGAGCTGCTTGATCTTCACTTTGAGCCGCTCCCCGACGTACGGCGGCACGAACTTGGACGTGTCGCCGCCGAGCACCGAGATCTCGCGCACGAGCGTCGCCGAGATGAACATGTGCTGCTCCCCGGGGGTGAGGAAGACCGTCTCGACATCGGGATACATGCCGCGGTTCATCCCTGCGAGCTGGAACTCGTATTCGAAGTCGGACACCGCGCGCAGTCCACGCACCACGACGCGGGCACCCTGCTCCTGCACGAACTTCATCAGCAGGCCGGAGAAACCCATCACCCGGACGTTGGGCAGGTCGGACAGCACGTGCTGCGCCATCTCCACGCGCTCGTCGAGGGTGAAGAACGGCCGCTTGGTCTTGCTGTCGGCCACCGCGAGGATGACGCGGTCGAAGAGCCGCGCCGCGCGGCGCGCGAGATCGGCGTGGCCGAGCGTGATCGGGTCGAACGTGCCCGGGTAGACCGCGGTGTGGCTCATGCGTCGGCTCTTCGTAAGAGTTGATAGGTGACCTGACCGGCGCGGCCGGATTTCGCGACCTGCCAGCCCTCGCCCCATTCGATCGCCGCGCCCGATTCGCAGTACACGAACGCATCGGGGTTCAGCAGACCGGGCAATGCGGGCCGGAGGCGCGCCCAGTAGTCAGCATCGAACGGCGGATCGAGAAACACCACATCGAATAAATCTTTGCCGCCGCGCACGAATTCTAGCGCATCGCCTCGAACGAGTTCCACCTGACGGGCGTCGAGCGCGGCCTTGTTCGCGCGCAGCGCGTCGAACACGGCGCGGTCGCGCTCGACCATGACCACGCGTGTAGCATTGCGCGACGCCGCTTCGAAACCGAGCGCGCCGCTGCCGGCGAAGAGATCGAGACAGGAACGACCGGTGAGGTCCTGGCCCAGCCAGTTGAAGAGCGTCTCGCGCACGCGGTCGGGCGTGGGCCGCAGCCCCTCGCGCGGCGTGAAGCGGATGCGCCGGCTGCGCCACGTCCCGCCGACGATGCGGATCTCGTTGGCGCTCACGATGCGTGCGACCCGGGTTACTGCGTCGCCGCCGCGGGTAATGCCGCCTGCCGCTCGGGCTGACCGACCACGACCGTGATCATGCGATCCGGATGCACGCGCTTCTGAAAAGCGGCCTTGATCTGCTCCGCCGTGACCGCCTCGACGCGCTTCACGAAGTCGTCGAGATAGGTGAGCGGCAGGCGATAGAAGCCGATGACCGCGAGGTACTCGTGGATCTTGCGGTTGCTGTCGATGCGCATCGGGAAACCGCCGATGATGTTCTTCTTCGCGGCCGCGAGCTCTTTCGCGGTGGGGCCGTTCGCGACGAAATCGGCCAGCGTCTTGCGCGCCACCGCCAGCGCTTCGCTCGCCTGCTCGCCCTTGGTCTGCATGCCGATGACGAACGGTCCTTCGCGCAGCATCGGGGCGAAGTAGCTGTACGCCGAGTACGCGAGGCCGCGCTTCTGCCGCACCTCGTCGGTCATGCGCGAGGTGAAGCCGCCGCCGCCGAGGATGTGGTTGCCGACGAAGAGCGCGAAGTAATCCGGATCGTCGCGGCGGATCCCGGTCGCGCCGATCATGATGTGGCTTTGCGTCGCCGGGTGCGTGATCCAGCGCGATTCCGCTTTCGCCGCTTCGGTGACCGGCGGCAGCGCCGGCGCGGCGCCTTCGGAAGACGGCAGGGGCGCCGTCAGCGATTCGGCGATCGCCGCCGCGTCGTCGCGGCTGACGTCGCCCATGATCGCGACGATCGCGCGATCGGCGGTGTAATAACGTTTGTAGAACGCGGTAAGGTCGTCGCGCGTCAGCTTCGAGACCGTTTCGACCTCGCCCGACGAGCGCAGGCCGTAGGGATGGGTGGGATAGACGAGCCGCTGGAACGCGCGCGAAGCGATCGTCTCGGGCTTGGTATCGGCTTCCTTCAGCGCCGCGATCAGCCGCGCTTTCTCGCGCTCCAGCACCGGCGCGGGAAACTCCGGCTGCGTGAGGATACGCATCAGCACGTCGAGGCCCGCGTCGCGCTCGCGCCTGCTCGACAGCATGCGCATGCCCACGCCGGCGCGATCGGTGTCCATTCGGCCGCCGTACTGCGCGCCGACGTCGGCGAGGCGCAGCGCGATCGCGTTCTCGTCCATGCCCCCGGCGCCCAGGCGCAGCATGTTGTTGGTCATGCTCGCCGCGCCGTTCTTCTCGCGCGTGTCGAAGCCCGAGCCCGCGGGGAAATCGACGCTCACGTCGAGCATCGGCAGGTCGTGGTTCTCGACGAACAGCACGCGGGCGCCGCGCTGGGTCTCCCACGTCTGTATCGGCAGCAGCGCGCTCGCGGCCTGCGCGAGCGCCATCAGCACCAGGCCGACCAGCCAGGCGGCGCGCTTACTGGCCATGGCGCAGTCCCGGCGGCGGGGCGCTCGGCTTCTTGCTGTCGAGCGGCTGGGGATCGAGATAGGCCACGGTGAGTCTTTCATCGACGAGATACTTTCTGGCAACTTCGCGCACCTGCTCCGCGGTGACCTCCTTCAGCTTGTCGACGAAGAGGTCGGCCGCGTTCGGCGGCAGGTCCGCCATGACGTTGCTGCCGATCTGGCGCGCCTGGTAGAACATCGAGTCGCGCTCGTAGACGTGAGAGGCCACAGCCTGCGATTTCACGCGCTGGAGCTCTTCTTCCGCGACGCCGTCCTTGATGAGCCTGGCGACTTCGTCGCGCAGCGCGCGCTCGGCGTCCTGCACCGTCTTGCCCTGTGCGGGCGTCGCGGAGAGATAGAACATCCCCGGCCCGCGCCCGACGCCGTCGTAGCTCGCTTCCGCGGACGACGCGACCCGCGCGCTGCGCACGAGGTTGCGGTTCAAACGCGCGGCCTCGTTGCCGTCGAGCACGTTGGCGAGCATCTCGAGCGCGAACGGCTCCCATTCCTTGCCGATGTCGCGCAGCACCGGCGCGTGATACGCCATCATCACGTACGGCAGCTCCGCGGGCGCCTTGACGGTGAACTGCCGGATGCCGAGCTGGCGCGGCTCCTCGGTGATCCGGCGCGGCGGCAGCGGCTTCTGCTTGAGCGGCCCGAAGTAGCGCTGCGCGAGCTTCTGCACCTCGGCCGCCGAGACGTCGCCGACCACGACGAGCGTCGCGTTGTTCGGCGCGTACCATTTGTCGTACCAGTCCTGCGCGTCCTCGACGCGCATGTTCTCGAGATCGCTCATCCAGCCGATGATCGGATGGCGGTACGGGTGCGCCTTGAGCGCCGCCGCCATGAGCTGCTCGAAGACCAGCGCGCGCGGGCGATCGTCGGTGCGCCAGCGGCGCTCTTCCATGACGACGCGGATCTCCTTCTTGAACTCCTCGGCCGAGAGCGTGAGGTTCGCCATGCGGTCGGCTTCGAGCTTCAGCGCGAGCTCGAGCTGGGATTTGTGCAGCGTCTGGAAGTAGCCGGTGTAATCGCGGCTGGTGAAGGCGTTGTCGCGGCCGCCGGCCTCCGCGATGATGCGCGAGTACTCCCCCGCCGGCACCGCTTTCGTGCCTTTGAACATCATGTGCTCGAGCACGTGCGCGACGCCCGTCGTGCCGTTCACTTCGTCGATGCTGCCCGCCTTGTACCAGACCATCACCACCGCGACCGGCGCGCGGCGGTCGGTCTTGACCAGGATGCGCATGCCGTTGGGCAGGCTGCTCTCGGCGATCGCCGCGCCGGCCGCCGCGTAGGCCCCGGCGGACGAAGCAAGCAGCACGGCGAACAGCGCCTGAAGTAGAGCTCGCAGGAGGATGGGCATGAAGGTGCGGGCGCTGGGCCTCGGAAAACGATGGGGTAGAATTGTAGCGAAGTCGCGTTTTCGCCCGCTTCTGCGTCATTCGGGCGACTGCGCTCCGCATGCAAGACGCGCACCGAACGCGCGTCCCGTTGTTTCAGACCGACTCCATCATGTTCAGTTTCCTCAAGCCGAAATCCCGTGCGCCGGCGCCTGCGCCCGAGACTGCCGACAAAGCCGACGAGGCTCCGGCAGCCGCGCCCGCCGCAGAAGCCGAGGGCGGCGGCGGCTGGTTCAGGCGTCTCAGGGACGGTCTCAGCAAGACGCGCCAGCAGCTCGGCGGCCAGCTCGTCGGCCTGTTCGGCGGCGGGCGCAAGCTCGACGAGGCGTTTTACGAAGAGCTCGAGACGGTGCTGCTCACCTCCGACGTCGGGGTCACCGCGACCGAGTTCCTGATCGAGAACCTGCGCGCGCGCGCGAAGCGCGAAGGCTACACCGAAGCTTCACAGTTGAGAGTCGCCCTCGCCGATCTGCTCATGCAGGAGCTCGAGCCGATCGCCAAACCGCTCGACGTGTCGACGCACAAGCCTTTCGTCATCATGCTGGCGGGCGTCAACGGCGCCGGCAAGACGACGTCGATCGGCAAGCTCGCGCATTACTACGGTAAACAGGGCAGGAAAGTGCTGCTCGCGGCCGGCGACACGTTTCGCGCGGCGGCGCGCGAGCAGCTCATCGCGTGGGGCGAGCGCAACAACGTCGCGGTCGTCGCGCCGCAGTCGGGCGACGCCGCGGCGGTCATTTACGATGCGATCAACGCCGCCACCGCGCGCGGCATCGACATCGTGCTCGCGGACACCGCGGGACGGCTGCCGACACAGCTGCACCTCATGGACGAGATCAGGAAGGTCAAACGCGTCATCGACAAGGCGATGCCCGGCGCGCCGCACGAAGTGCTGCTCGTGCTCGACGCCAACACCGGGCAGAACGGCCTGACGCAGGTGAAAGCGTTCGACGACGCGCTGCAGGTGACCGGGCTCGTCATGACCAAGCTCGACGGCACGGCCAAGGGCGGCGTGATCGCGGCGATCGCCCATACCCGGGCCAAAGCCGATCCGAAGAATCCGATCCCGCTGCGCTTCATCGGCGTCGGCGAGGGGCTCGACGACCTGCGGCCTTTCGACGCGCAGGATTTCGTCGCCGCGCTGCTCGGCGACGAGGAATGATCGAGCTCAAAGGCGTCGCCAAGCGCTATCCGGGCGGGCACGAAGCGCTGCGCGACGCGAACCTTTCGGTGCAGCGCGGCGAGATGGTCTTCGTCATGGGCCATTCGGGCGCCGGCAAGACCACGCTGCTCAAGCTGATCGCGGGCATCGAGCGGCCCAGTGCGGGCACGGTGCTCGTCAACGGACAGAACGTCGGCAGGCTCAAAGGCCGGGCGCTGCCGTACCTGCGGCGCAATCTCGGCCTGGTGTTCCAGGACCACAAGCTCCTCTTCGACCGCAACGCGTTCGCCAACGTGATGCTGCCGCTGGAGATCCACGGCTACGACCGGCGCGAGGCGGCGCGGCGCGCGCGTGCGGCGCTCGACAAGGTGGGGCTGCTCGCGCACGAGAAAGCGCTGCCGATCACGCTGTCGGGCGGCGAGCAGCAGCGCCTGTGCATCGCGCGCGCGGTGGTGCACCGTCCGGCGCTGCTCCTCGCCGACGAGCCGACCGGCAACCTCGACGCGGCGTACGCCGCCGAGATCGGCGAGCTCTTCCGCTCGTTCAACCAGGTCGGCGCCACCGTGGTCATCGCGACCCACGACCTGCAGCTCGCGGAGAGGCTGGCGCCGCGCATCGTCACCATCGCCGGCGGCCGCATCGACGGCATCCCCGCCGCCGCCGCCGCATGAGCGCCTGGCTCACGCAGCACGGCCGCGCCGCGGCCGCGACGTTGCGCAAGCTCGGCCGCGCACCGCTGACCACGCTGCTCAACGTGATCGTGGTCGGCATCGCGCTCGCGCTGCCGGCGGGGCTCTACGTCGGCCTCGTCAACATCCAGAAAGCGGTGCGCACGGTGTCGCCCGAGCCGCAGCTCACGGTGTTCCTGGCGCTCGACGCCACCAAGGCCGACGCGAGCGCGATCGACACCCGGCTCAAGCAGCATCCGCAGGTCGCGCGCCTGCGTTACGTGCCGCGCGAGCGCGCGCTGGAAGACCTCAAGCGCTCCACCGGCATGGGCGGCGTCGCCGAGGCGCTCGACAGCAACCCGCTGCCCGACGCGTTCGTGATCGATGCGTCGGACGGCGCGCCGGAAGCGATGGAGAAGCTGCGGGCGGAGCTCGCCGCGTGGCCCAAGGTCACGCACGTGCAGCTCGACGCCGAATGGGCGCAGCGTCTCGACGCGGCGCTCAAGCTCGGACGGGCGGCGCTGATGCTCTTCGGCACCGTGCTCGCGTTCGCGCTGGTCGCCATCACCTTCAACACCATCCGCCTGCAGATCCTGACCCAGCGCGAGGAGATCGAGGTCACCACCCTGATCGGCGCGACCGACGCGTTCATCCGCCGGCCATTCCTCTACTACGGAGGGGCGCTGGGGCTGCTGGGAGGACTGGCGGCGTGGGGCTTCGTGTGGGCGGCGACGGCGGTGCTGAACGGCGCGCTGGTCGACCTGTCGTACCTCTACGGCGCCCGCTGGGAGCTCGGCCAGCTCGGCTTGCGCGACAGCCTGAGCCTGCTCGGCTTCGCCGCTCTCCTCGGCTGGCTGGGCGCCTGGCTGTCGGTCGGGCGGCATCTCGCAAACGCCCGCCCGCGCTGAGTTTTTTCATGTTAGTGGGCGCTCACAGCCAATGGTGGCGCCACCCGAGCTTCGACGCTCAAGTCATTGGACAATCAAGCTTTTTAGCGCTTCACGGCACGGAACTAATCCCTCTTGCTGGCACTCTTAGTAGTTGAGTGCTAGACTGGAATCCATGCAACGAGGGAGGTTCAGGACTATGACGGCTTTCGCTTTACCCATACCCGCAGCGGGCAGCCTGGAGAGCTACGTTCAGACGGTGAACCGCTTTCCGATGCTGACCCAGGAGCAGGAGACCGCGCTGGCCCGTCGCTACCAGGCGCGCAACGACCTCGAAGCCGCGCGCGACCTCGTGGTGTCGCACCTGCGCGTGGTGGTGTCGATCGCCCGCGGCTACATGGGCTACGGCCTGCAGCAGGCCGATCTCATCCAGGAAGGCAACATCGGCCTCATGAAGGCCGTGAAGCGTTTCGACCCGGAGCGCGGCGTGCGCCTGGTGTCGTTCGCGGTGCACTGGATCCGCGCGGAGATCCACGAGTTCATCCTCAAGAACTGGCGCATCGTGAAGGTCGCGACGACCAAGGCCCAGCGCAAGCTCTTCTTCAACCTGCGCAGCATGAAGCCGGGCCTGGGCGCGCTCGGCACGACCGAGGCCAACCGGATCGCCGAGGAGCTCGGGGTCAAGAGCGAGGAAGTGGTCGAGATGGAGACCCGGCTTTCCGGCCAGGACATCGCGCTGGAGCCGCTCGGCGAGGACGATGAGGACAGGCCGTACGCACCGATCGCCTACCTCGCGGCGGAGGACGCCGAGCCCGGCGTACTGCTCGAGCGCGAGGAGACCACTCAGCGCCGCAGCCAGGGTCTCGAGCAGGCGCTCGCCGCGCTCGACGCGCGCAGCCGCCGCATCATCGAAGCGCGCTGGCTGAACGAGAAGCAGTCGGCGACGCTGCACGAGCTCGCCAGCGAGTTCGGCGTGTCGGCGGAGCGGATCCGGCAGATCGAGTCGAAGGCGCTCTCGAAGATGAAGGGCTCGATGGCGGCCGCCGCGTAAAAGGTCTCCGCGCGCTTATGCGCCCGGCGGCGCTACATGAAATGAAAAACCCGGCTGCGGCCGGGTTTTTTCTTTTCGTCATTCCCGAACCGCGATAGCGGAAGCTGTCGGGAATCCATTTTCATGGCGGCAAAGTCAAGGTGGGTCCCCGCCTTCGCGGGGATGACGCTGCGCGTCACCTTCACGGGGATGACGCTGCGCGTCACCTTCACGGGGATGACGGCGCGCTCACTCTTTCAGCAGGACTTTAACGTCGTTCAGGATCGCCTTCGCCCCGGCGCCGTATTGCCCGAACAGCCGCAGCCGCCCCTGCTTGTCGAACACGAACGTTCCCGCCGAGTGGTCCATGGTATAGCTCCCGCCGGGCTGCTGCTGTCTGGCGTAGTACACCTTGAACTCCTTGGCGGTGCGCGAGAGGTCCTCGGGCGTTCCGGACATGCCGAGGAAGGTCGGGTAGAAGGCCGGCACGTACTGCTTCAGCACGTCCGGCGTGTCGCGCTCAGGGTCGACCGTCACGAAGAGCACCTGGAATTTGTCCGCGTCGGAACCGAGCTCCCTGGCCACCGCAGCAAGCTCCGCCATCGTCGTCGGGCACGCGTCCGGGCAGTGCGTGAAGCCGAAGAACAGCACCACCACCTTGCCTTTGAAATCCGCGAGCGTGCGGCGCTGGCCGTTGTGGTCGGTGAGCTCGAGCGACTTGCCGAACGGCGCGCCGGTGACGTCGGTGAGCTGAAAGCTTTTGCTTTGCTCGCGGCCGCAGGCCGCGAGCAGCAGGACGGCGGCGAGCGCGACGGCGAAGAGGCGTCTCATCGAGGCGCTTCCGCAGTCAGACGAGGACCTTGAAGTAGTGGTCGATCAGCAGCGCCGCGAACAGCGATGCGAGGTACGTGATCGAGAAGCGGAAGGTGCGGCGCGCGAGCGTGTCGCTGTAGTCGCGGTAGATGCGGATCGCGTAGCGCAGGAACATCCCGCCGAGCACCACCGCCGCGGCGAGGTAGATCAGCCCGCTCATGCGCACCACGAACGGCAGCAGCGAGCACGCGAACAGGATCACGGTGTAGAGCAGCACGTGCAGCCGCGTGAACTTGTCGCCGTGCGTCACCGGCAGCATCGGCAGACCCGCCTTGGCGTATTCGTTCTTGCGATACAGCGCGAGCGCCCAGAAGTGCGGCGGCGTCCACGCGAAGATGATGAGGAAGAGCGTCAGCGCGTCGGCGGTGACTTCGCCGGTGACCGCCGCCCAGCCGAGCACCGGCGGCATCGCGCCCGAGGCGCCGCCGATCACGATGTTCTGCGGCGTGAGCGGCTTGAGGATCACGGTGTAGACGATCGCGTAGCCGACGAACGTGGCGAGCGTGAGCCACATCGTCAGCGGGTTGACGAACTGGTGCAGGACGGCGAGCCCGATCCCGCCGATGACGCCCGCGAAGGCGAACGTCTCGCGCGAGGTGAGCTGCCCGCGCGGCAGCGGGCGGCGGCTGGTGCGCAGCATGATCGCGTCGATCTTCTGCTCGACGAGGCAGTTCACCGCAGCCGCGGCGCCCGCGACGAGCGCGATACCGACGGTCGCGGCAAGCAGCGGCTGGAGCGGCACCGCGCCGGGCACCGCGAGGAACATGCCGATCACCGCCGTGAAGACGATGAGCGACACCACGCGAGGCTTGGTGAGCTGGTAGAACTGCTGGAGGCGGGAGCCGAAAGGCTGCCCTGCTACGCTCGTGGACATCAGGGCGTCGGCGGGAGGTCAGCGCGGGAAAGGGCGAAGTTTATCATCACGAGCGTCACCAGCAAAATCGCGGCCACGGCGTTGTGGGCGACCGCGACCGGCAGCGGCAGTCCGGCCAGGATGTTGGCGACGCCGAGGGCGATCTGCGCGATCAGCACCACCGCCAGCGCCGCCGCATAACGGCCGAGGCCGCGCGCGCGCGACAGTGCAAAAGCGAGCGTCCCCACGTAAATCAGCGTCACCAGCGCGCCGACGCGATGCGTCCAGTGGATCGCGGTCAGCGCTTCGTACGCGAGGTGCTCGCCCGCCGCGGTCCGGCCGAGCTCGCGCACGAGCTGGAAGCCGTGGCGGAAATCCATGTCGGGCCGCCACACGCCGTGGCACGTCGGGAAATCGATACACGCGAGCGCCGCGTAGTTGCTCGAAACCCACCCGCCGAGCGCGATCTGCGTGAACACGACCGCGATGGCGATGAGCGCCCACGGCCGCAGCTTGCGGGCGGCGGTCCGATCGACGGCGGGCCGCCCATCGAGCTGCCGCAGGAAGAGCCACACCAGCAGCGCCAGCGTGGTCATGCCCCCGAGCAGGTGCAGCGTGACGATCACCGGTTTCAACAGCAGCGTCACCGTCCACATGCCCAACAGGCCTTGCAGGACGACCAGCACGAACAGCGTGGAGGCGAGCGCCGGCGAGCGCGGAAGCTTCTCGCGCCAGCGCCACGCAAGCACCGCGAGGCCCAGGATCAGCAGCCCCAGCGTGCTGGCGATGTAGCGATGGAACATCTCCTTCCACGCTTTCCTCATCGACACCGGGCCGTGCTCGCCGCCCTGCGCTTGCACGGCTTTCGCGATGCTCTCTTCGGCATGCGCGGGCGAGAGCTCGCCGTAGCAGCCCGGCCAGTCGGGACAACCGAGCCCGGCATCCATCAAGCGCACGAAACCACCGACCACGACCACGACGAACGCGAGGCACGCAGCGGCCAGCGCGAGCCTTTTGTAGAGCGTGTTCATTTCCAGTCGGAATAGCGCACGAGGCGCGACACGTCCTTCAGGACGCCGCGCGGATCGGGATTTTCGGGAAAGCGCATCATCAGGTTGCCGAGCGGATCTATGACGTAGATGTGCGCCGTCGGCGTCGTCGGCGCGGGAAACGCGGCGAGCACCGCGCTCCCCGGCGCGCGCACCACGCGCAGCCCCGGGTGCTCGCCGACCACCGCGGTGTTCGGGAACATGTCGTCGTTCACCAGCCAAACGCGCTCGATGCGATCGCTGTTCTTGCCCTGGGCGAGCCTCACCTGCCGCATGTAGAGGAGCTTGGTACGGCAACGCTCGTCGCACGCCGAGCCGTCGATGCTGACGAGCACCCACGAGCCCTTGAGATCCGCGAAGCTGAAAGGCCGCGTGTCGACGCCGGCGAGCGTCGCCGCCGGCACCGGCTGCGGCGTGAGCAGCTCGCCGTAATTGACGTGGCCGCTCGGCTGGAGCCAGTAGTACGCGACGAACGACGCGACGACCGGCGCCGCGCACAGCGCGAGCACCAGCCACAGGGTGAGTCGGTTACGCCGCGGGCGGTTCGGCGCCGGGGTTTGGTCGTTTGCGTTTGAGCTGAGTGTAGGCATAGAAGATCGTGAGTGTGGCGGCGAGCGCGAACCATTGGAATGCGTAGCCGTAATGCTTTTCGATACCGAAGTCGGGTGCGGGCCATTCCCGCTGGAGGCCGTCGTCGAGCGCGCTGTCCTGGCGCAGCACGAAAGGCTGCACCGCGATCGGCGTCATCTGGGTGTAGCGCTGTATGGTCAGGTTCTGCACGATGCGGCCTTCGACGACGGTGTCGCTGCGCTCGAAGGCGCCGCGGTGGGGCACGGTCGCAGTGCCGGAGACGGTGACCGGTCCCCGCGGGGTCTTCACCGCGGGCAGCTCGGAGCGCAGGGCCGGCCGCGCCACCCAGCCGCGGTTCACCAGCACGCGCACCTCGCTGCCTTCGATCTTCAGCGGCATCACGACGTGGTAGCCCGGCACGCCGTGGTGAATGCGGTTGTCGACGAACACCGCGCGCTGCGGCTCGAACACGCCGCGCGCTTCGATGCGGCGCAGGTCGATGCCCTCGGGCGACAGGGCTTCGCGTCCCACGTTGATCGGGGGCTGCGCGGCCATCGTCTCGTAGCGCTCCTTGATCGCGCGCTTCTGCGCGGCGCGGTCGAGCTGCCAGTTGCCCAGCGCGAGCGTCACGGCCACGCCGATCGCAGTCGCGAGCGCCGGCCACCAGCGGCTGCGCTTTTCAGGCAGCTTCATCGCGGGCGAGCGTGTACACTGGCCGCATGCGTCTGGTCGTGTTCATCTTTCTCGCGTTCATACTCTTCAGCCTGTTCTCCGGGCTGTACTACGTCTGGAAAGACAAAGGCCGTTCGGACCGTGCGGTGAAAGCGCTCACCGTGCGCGTCATCCTTTCCATCGTGCTCTTCCTGATGCTCGTGATCGGCTTCCAGCTCGGCCTTTTCCACCACAAGCTCTGATCGCGCGATGAACGGGTTCGACCCGTTCACCGGTTCATCCGTTCACGGCCTCAAAAAAAACGCCGCACGTCACTCGTGCGGCGTTCCTCCCTACTGACTGACGAGTACCGTTGTTCTTCGCGCTTTTTTCTTCGTGTTCTTTTTGTTGGGGTTTTGTGCGCGTTATAGCCAGTAGACGAAGATGAAAAGTCCCAGCCAAACGACGTCGACGAAGTGCCAGTACCAGGCCACGCCTTCGAACCCGAAGTGGTGCTCGGGCTTGAAGTGCCCGGCGACGCTGCGGAAAAGGATCACGATCAGCATGATCGTGCCGACCGTCACGTGGAAGCCGTGGAATCCGGTCAGCATGTAGAACGTCGAGCCGTACGCGCCCGAGCTGATCTTCAGGTTGAGCTCGCCGGCCGCGTGGATGTATTCGTAGGCCTGCAGCGAGAGGAACAGGATGCCCAGCCCGACCGTCAGCACGAGACCCCAGATGAGCTGCGAGCGGTTGTTCTTGAGCAGGCCCCAGTGCGCCCACGTCACGGTCGCGCCGGAGGTCAGCAGGATCAGCGTGTTGATCGCCGGGATGCCCATCGCTTCCATCGGCGTGAACTGCTCGGTGATGCCGGGGCCGGCGGTGGGCCACGCCGCCTTGAAGCCGGGCCACAGCAGCTGCTGGCTTTCGAGTCCGCCGAGGTCGGGCACCGACAACACCCGCATGTAGAACAGCGCGCCGAAGAACGCGCCGAAGAACATCACCTCGGAGAAGATGAACCAGCCCATCGCCCAGCGGAAGCCGGTGTCGACCTGCTTGTTGTAGGCGCCGCCTTCGGACTCGTGCGCGACCGTGCTGAACCAGCCGGCCAGCATGTAGAAGAGCACGAAGAGGCCCGCGAACGTCACGTACTTGGCCCAGCCGACTCCGTTGAACCACGACGCGGCGCCGAGCGCCATCAGGAGCAGCGCGAACGAGCCGAAGATCGGCCACGTAGAAGGCTGCGGGACGTAATAACGTGTGGATTGGCTCAACATCTCAAGGCTCCCCTACTCTCGAATTCTTGACCTCAGCTCGTGATGAACCGCACGAGCGTGACGAGGCATATCACAAAAATAACCGCGCCGATGATGCCGGCCACGATGACCTGCACCGGCTTGAGGGTGACGAAATCCTTCTCGTGGGCCGCGCGCTTGCGGATCCCGAGGAACGACCAGAGCACCGCTTTGGCGACGTCGAGCGGTCCTGCGCTACGTTTGGTCGAAGGCTCGCTCACGGCGATCACCCGTCGCTCCCCGTCCGCTCGGTCGCCGCGGAAGTCTTGCCGTCGCGGCCTTCGACCGCGAAGAAGGTGTACGACATGGTCACGAAGTTCACGTCTTCGGGCAGCTGGGGGTCAACGACGAAGACCACGGGCATGGTGCGCGTCTCGCCGGGCTGCAGCGTCTGCTGCGAAAAGCAGAAGCACTCGAGCTTCTTCATGTGGCGCCCCGCGACCTGCGGACCCCAGCTCGGGATCGCCTGTCCGGTCACCACGCGGTTCGAGTTGTTGTGCACCTCGAAGTCGGCCGTGACGAGCTCGCCGGGATGGAAAGTGACCTGGTGCGCGAGCGGCCGGAAGGTCCACGGCAGATCGCTGCGCAGGTTGGTGTCGAACTGCATCGTCACCGTGCGCGACTTGTCGACCTGTGTGTTCTTCGCGACGTCGTCGGCGCTCGCGAGGTTGGTCAGGCCGGTGAGGTCGCAGAGCGTGCGGTAGAACGGCACCATCGCGAAGCCGAAGCCGAACATCACGCACGTGACCACCGCGAGCTTGGTCAGCATGGTGCGGTTGCCGCGCTTGCGATCGTCCGTTTCGGGGTTCATCGCATCCACCAGAATCTGGCCACGATGCCGACGAAGAAGGCGAGCGCGATGGACAGCAGGATCAGCGCCGTCCGCGTCTTTCTGTTCATCGCGCGCTCCATCGACAGGCTACGCCTTTTTTACTTGACCACCGGCGGGGTTTCGAACGTGTGGTACGGCGCCGGCGAGGGCACGGTCCACTCGAGGCCTTCCGCGCCTTCCCAGGTGTGGTCGGGCGCCTTGGCGCCGCCCTTGATGCACTTGATCACCACCCACAGGAAGATGAGCTGCGACAGGCCGAAGCCGAAAGCGCCGATCGTCGAGATCATGTTGAAGTCGGCGAACTGCAGCGAGTAGTCCGGGATGCGGCGCGGCATGCCGGCGAGGCCCGAGAAGTGCATCGGGAAGAACGCGACGTTGAAGAAGATCATCGAGCCCCAGAAGTGCCACTGGCCGAGCTTCTCGTCGTACATGTGGCCGGTCCACTTCGGGATCCAGTAATACACGCCGCCGAACAGCGCGAACAGCGAGCCCGCGACCAGCACGTAGTGGAAGTGCGCCACGACGTAGTAGGTGTCCTGGAGCTGGATGTCGATCGGCATGATCGCGAGCACTAGGCCGGTGAAGCCGCCCATCGAGAACACGAAGATGAACCCTATGGCGAACAGCATCGGCGTCTCGAACGTGAGCGAGCCTTTCCACATCGTCGCGATCCAGTTGAACACCTTCACGCCGGTGGGCACCGCGATGAGCATCGTCGCGTACATGAAGAACAGCAGGCTCGCCGCGCCCATGCCGACGGCGAACA
Organism: Burkholderiales bacterium; assembly: GCA_036262035.1. Taxonomy (NCBI): domain Bacteria; kingdom Pseudomonadati; phylum Pseudomonadota; class Betaproteobacteria; order Burkholderiales; species Burkholderiales bacterium. The sequence goes on from DATAJS010000029.1 coordinate 123,100, forward strand.
TGTGGTGCGCCCACACGATGAACGACAGGATCGCGATCGAGGCAACCGCATAGACCATCGACGAGTAGCCGAAGAGGGGCTTGCGCGAGAACGCCGGCACGATCTGCGACACGATGCCGAACGCCGGCAGGATCATGATGTAGACCTCCGGGTGTCCGAAGAACCAGAAGATGTGCTGGAACATGACCGGGTCGCCGCCGCCCGCGGCGTTGAAGAAGTTGGTGCCGAAGTGACGGTCGGTGAGCACCATGGTGATGGCGCCCGCGAGCACCGGCATCACCGCGATGAGCAGATACGCGGTGATCAGCCACGTCCAGACGAACAGCGGCATCTTCATCAGCGTCATGCCGGGCGCGCGCATGTTGAGGATCGTGGTCACGATGTTGATCGAGCCCATGATCGACGAGGCGCCCATGATGTGCAGGCCGAAGATCGCGAGGTCCATGCCCGGACCCATCTGGGTCGAGAGCGGCGCGTAGAGCGTCCAGCCGGCCGCGGTCGCGCCGCCGGGAACGAAGAACGAGGCGACGAACAGGATCGCCGCCGGCGGAAGCAGCCAGAAGCTCCAGTTGTTCATCCGCGCGAAGGCCATGTCGGGCGCGCCGATCATGAGCGGGATCTGCCAGTTCGCGAAGCCCACGAACGCCGGCATGATCGCGCCGAAGACCATGATGAGACCGTGCATCGTGGTGAGCTGGTTGAAGAAGTGCGGCTCCCACAGCTGCAGGCCGGGCTGGAACAGCTCGGCGCGCAGCATCAGCGCGAGGATGCCTCCCACGATGAACATCGAGAAGCTGAACCAGAGGTACAGCGTGCCGATGTCCTTGTGGTTGGTCGTGGTGACCCAGCGCATGAATCCCGTCGGGTGATGCGCATGGTCGTGGTCACCGTGGCCGTGGCCGTGATCGTGTGCGTGTGCGGCTTCCATCAATGAATCTCCTGATGCGCTGATTATTTACGTGCGGCCTTGATGTCGGCGGGCGTGACCATCTCGCCGGTCTTGTTGTCCCACGAGTTGCGCTCGTAGGTGACGACCGATGCGATCTCGACGTCCGACAGCTGCTTGAACGGCTGCATGGCGGTGCCGGGCTTGCCGTTCAGCACGATGTTGATGTGCGCGGCCTTGTCGCCGGTGGCGATCTTGCTGCCGGAGAGCGCCGGGAAGGTGCCCGGGATGCCCTGGCCGTTCGCCTGGTGGCACGCCACGCAGTGGCCGGCGTAGACCTTCTCGCCCTGCGATTTCAGCTCGTCGAGCGTCCACTGCTTGGCGGGATCGGCGGCCGCGGTCGCGGCGGCGCTCGTCGCGGCGACTTTCTTCTTCTGCTCGGCGATCCACGCGTCGTATTTCGGCTGCTCGACCACTTCAACCACGATCGGCATGAAGCCGTGGTCCTTGCCGCAGAGCTCCGCGCACTGGCCGCGGTAGGTGCCGACCTTGTCGGCCTTGAACCAAATATCGCGGACGAAGCCCGGAATCGCGTCCTGTTTCACGCCGAAGGCCGGAATCCACCAGGCGTGGATCACGTCATTGGCGGTGGTGATCACGCGGACCTTCTTGCCGACCGGGACGACGACCGGGTTGTCGACTTCGAGCAGGTAATGCTCGTTCGCCTGGCGCGCGGCCTCGTTGCCGCCGTCGATCTGCTCGCGCGGCGTGGCGAGGTTGCTGTAGAAGCTGACGCCCTCGTTGAGGTAGTCGTAGCCCCACTTCCACTGGTAGCCGGTGGCCTTGATGGTGATGTCCGGATTGGACGTGTCCTTGTAGGCGAGGATGGTCTTGGTCGCCGGGTACGCCATGCCGATCAGGATGAGGAAAGGCACGATCGTCCACGCGATCTCCACCGTGGTGTTCTCGTGGAACTGCTGCGCCTGGTGCCCGACCGATTTGCGGTGCTTCACGATCGCCACGGTCATGAAACCGAAGACCACGACGAAGATCGCGAAAATGATCCACATGATCAGCGTGTGCAGATCGTAGATCTGGTTCGCGATGATCGTCTGCGGAGGCTGCAGGTTGTACTGATTCGCCCACGCCGCGCCCGTGATGAGCGCAAACGCCGCCGCGGTTGCGGCTGCGAACGTTCTCCCCGACTTGCTGCTCATGCTTTCCTCACCTGTCCTGTTTGATTCGCTTCTGGCGCGTCGCTTCTCGCGCACCGTCACTTCCCGCGTGGCTGCGGGCGAAAATCACCCGTCACCCGCGAAGCTCGCGCATCAGCTCGCGCGCGAGGTCCAACCGACGTTCCTCGCACAGATGGCGCCCGACCGGAATCTCACGCCCATGCGTACGCAGCGCCAGATGCCCGCCGTCCGCGTCGCAAACGACTTTCGCCCAATGACGATTGAGCTCCAGCCGCTTTACGTGAGGACCGTCCTGCGATTCGATCGCGACGGTACCGCCTCGAATCGTGATGCGCTCGAAATCGGCGGCGTGGCGTTCCATGTAGCGAAACGCGCAGTACAGCGCCGTCATTTCGATCGCCGCGTAAGGCAGCACCGGCCACGCATCGAACACCACGTAAAAACCGGTCGCGATGCCGAGCGACACGAAAAGAATGAAAGCGAAGACGAGCTGCCGACCGGAGGAAGAGAGGGAATTGTTGCGGCGCGCGGTATAAACGTACTCGGCCGTTTCCCCTCCGGCGACGCACTTCATCCGAGCATTCCTCGAGTTGCCGCACGAGCCAAAAAACCCGCGGAATTTAACATAGTGGAAGGATGACTGGCAATTACGGGCGACTCTTCACGCATCGCTACACCGATTACACGATCCGTGTCGAGTCCACGTAGTGCGCAATCGATGCCGGTTCCGGCGTGCGCGTATGCGGAATACGCGCGACGAGCGGCGCGCGCAGGCGCGTCTTCAACGCTTCGACGTTGTCCTCGGCATACATCATGTCGGCGTCGACATGACTGGCGACCCAGCCTGCAAGGTGCAAGCCCGAGGCACGCACCGCATCCGCGGTGAGCAGCGCGTGATTGAGACAGCCCAGGCGCATGCCGACGACGATCACGACCGGTAATGCGAGCCGTCGCGCGAGGTCTGCGGTATCGACGCCGGGCCCGAGCGGCACGCGGAAGCCGCCGGCGCCTTCGACCACGACGCGGTCGGCGAGCGCCGCCAGCCCCGCGTATGCCGATGCGATACGCTCGAGGTCGATCGTCACGCCTTTTTGCGCTGCGGCGATGTGCGGCGCGATCGGCGGCTCGAAACAGTACGGGTTGACCAGGTCGAGCGTTGCATCGACGTTGCCCGCCGCGCGCATCGCGATCACGTCTTCGTTGACGAGCACGCCGTTCTCGACCGTCGCCCCTGCTGCGACCGGCTTCATGCCGACGGCCCGCAAGCCGCGCTGGGCGTACGCATGAAGCAGCGCGCACGTAAACAGGGTCTTGCCCACACCCGTATCGATACCGGTGACGAACACGCCCTTCACGCCTTCACCCTTCACCCTTCACCCTTCACGCACTCTTGATATCGATGACCCGCCGCCCCGTCGGGCTCACGCGCGGCATCGGCTTCCACGCGTGCCCGTATACGACTTCGAAAGTCGCCGGCAGCTTGCCGTCGCGGCGAAAGCGCTCATAGTTCGTTTCGACGGCCCTGAGCGCCGACTTGCCGCTCAACGTCGACGGCCGCGCGGTGCTCGCGTTGTGCGCGCCGATCGCCTTGAGATCGCGCATGAGCGCGCGGGCATCGTCGTAGGTGAGCGTGAAAGGCTCCATGTCCATGACCGGGTCGGCGAAGCCGCCGTGCACGAGCATGTCGCCGATGTCGTGCATGTCGATGAAGCGGTTGACGTGAGCGCGCTCGTCGACGCCGGCGTACGCCGCGCGCAGCTCCTTGAGCGTGTCCGGACCGAAGGTGCTGAACATGAGGAGCCCGCCGGGGGCGAGCACGCGATGCATCTCGCGGAACGTCGCCGGCAGGTCGTTCATCCACTGCAGCGCGAGGTTGGACCACACCAGGCCGACCGATGCGTCCGCGAGCGGCAGGCGCTCGATGTCCCCGGCGACGGCATGCAGCGGCGGCCGCAGGCCGGGTACGCTCTGCCACCATTTGAGGCGTCCGCGCGTGCGCTCGAGCATCGCGACCGCGAGGTCGAGCGCGACGATCGGCGTCCCCGGATAGCGCGCCAGCAGCCCCGGAATCGCGTTGCCGGTACCGCTCCCCGCGTCGAGGATCGCGCCCGGCTCGAGCTTGATGTACTCGAGACGCTCGAGCATGCGCCCGCACACTTCGCGCTGGAGGATCGCGGCCGCGTCGTAACGCTCCGCCGCGCGCTCGAACGAGCGCCTCACCGCGCGTTTGTCGAGAGCCGGATCGGCGTTCATGCGAGAAAAGCCTCGAGAGCACGCACTACCGCGTCAGGCTGAGTGGCGAAAGGCGCGTGCGCCGCGCCGGCGATCTTCGCCAGCGTGCCGCGCTTCAACGTGCGCGCGAGATGCTCGCCGGCGGCGAACGGCACGAGACGGTCGTGCTCGCCGTGGATCACGAGCGCCTGTTGCTCGATCTGACCGGGCGTCGCACGCAGGTCGGTGTCGAGCAGCACGTTCAATCCGTCGCACAGCGTCTGCGTGCTCGCGTCGGACTCGTCGCACAGCGCCGCGCGCAAACGCAGCGCCGCGGCTTTCATCGCCGCATCGCCTTGCGCCTGCAGCGAAGCGAAGCGGTTCAGCGTCGACCCGCGATTCGCGGCCATCGCGTCAGCGAATCCCTGGAGCACGCGAGGCTCGACCGCATGCGGCCAGCCCTCGCGAGCGACGAAGCTCGGCGTCGAGCCGATGAGCACCAGCGCTTCGACCTGCGCAGGCGCCTGCCGCGCCCATTCGAGCGCGACCTGGCCGCCGAGCGACCAGCCCGCGACGACACAACGGGCCGACGCGCGCGCGGCGATGCTTTGCGCGATGCCTTGCACCGTATAAGGCGAAACCGACGGCGTGCCGCAGTAGCCGGGAAGCGGCAGCGCGTGCACGTCGCACACGCCGCGCAGCCGGGCGCCGATCTCGTCGAACACGGCGGGCGTCATGCCCCAGCCGTGCAGGAGCACCAGTGTTGTCACGCATCGCTTCCGATCGCGTTCAGAGCTTCCACCAGCACGTCGACGTCTTCGACCGTGTGGTCCGCGGAGAGCGCGATGCGCAGCCGCGCGGTGCCCTGCGGCACCGTCGGCGGTCGTATCGCGGGCACGAGCACGCCGCGCGCGGCGAGCTTCTCGGACACGCGCACCGCCTCCTTGCTCCCGCCGATGACGAGCGGCTGGATCGCAGTCTGCGATTCCCGCAGCTTCCAGGGGCTGTCCGCGAGGCCTCGCCGCAGCCGCGCGACGAGATCGCGCAGCCGCTCGCGGCGTGCGGCGCCGCGCTCGATCAGCTCGAGGCTTTTGAGGAGCGCGTGCGCGACCAGCGGCGGCGTCGCGGTGGTGTACACGTACGTCCGCGCGCGCTGCACCAGCGTGTCGATCAGCTCGGGCTCGCCCGCGACGAAAGCGCCGTAGACGCCCGCCGCCTTGCCCAGCGTTCCCATGTAGACGATCCGCGGAGATCGCAGATCGAAGCGTTCGAGCGCGCCGCGACCGCTCTTCCCGAGCACGCCGAAGCCGTGCGCATCGTCGATCACGAGCCACGCGTCGTGCGCCTCGGCGAGCACGAGCAATTCCGGCAAAGGCGCGATGTCCCCGTCCATGCTGAACACGCTGTCGGTGACGATGAGCTTCGCCTTCGCGTTCGAGGCCGAGAGCAGCCGGTCCAGCGCCGTGACGTCGCAATGTGCATACCGCTTGAAATCCGCGCGCGACAGCAGCGCGGCGTCGTTGAGCGAAGCGTGGTTGAGCTTGTCGGCGAAGACGGCGTCGCCGCGACCCGCGAGCGCCGTCACGATCCCGAGGTTCGCCATGTACCCGGTGGAGAAGTACAGCGCGCGCGGCAGCCGCACGAAACGTGCGAGCGCCTCTTCCAGCGCATGGTGTGCGAACGTGTGGCCGAGCACGAGGTGCGACGCGCCCGCGCCGACGCCGTAGCGCTCGGCGCCTTCGCGCGCCGCTGCGACGAGCTCGGGATGCGCGGCGAGACCGAGATAGTCGTTGCTGCAGAATGCGACGTAGTCGCGCCCGTCGACCTTAACGCGCGCGCGCTGCGGCGATTCGAGCACGCGCCGGCGGCGCTTCAGTCCCTGCTCTTCGAGCGCGGCGAGATCGCGCGCGAGCGTTGCCGGTGACGCCATTTACTCCGCGTTCGGCTCCATCGCGTGCAAGCCCAGCCGCGCGAAGAGCGCCGCGTCCTTCTGCGCTTCGGGATTGCCGGTGGTGAGCAGCTTCTCGCCGTAGAAGATCGAGTTCGCGCCGGCGAGGAAGCACAGCGCCTGTATGGCTTCGGGCATCTCCTGGCGTCCGGCGGACAGCCTCACCACCGCCTTGGGCATCGCGATGCGCGCGCACGCGACGGTGCGCACGAACTCGAACGGGTCGAGCGCTTCGGTGCCGGCGAGCGGCGTGCCTTCCACCTGCACCAGGTTGTTGATCGGCACCGATTCGGGATACGGGTCCATGTTCGCGAGCTGGGCGATCAGCGCGGCGCGCGTGCGGCGCGTCTCGCCCATGCCGACGATGCCGCCGCAGCACACGTGCAGCCCGGCTTCTCTCACCTGCCCCAGCGTATCGAGGCGGTCGTCCTGGGTGCGGGTGTGGATGATCTCGCCGTAGAACTCCGGCGCGGTGTCGATGTTGTGGTTGTAGTAATCCAGCCCCGCATCCTTGAGCTGCTGAGCCTGGCCGGGCTTGAGCATGCCGAGCGTGGCGCAGGTCTCCATGCCGAGCGCGCGCACCGCTTTCACCATCTCGGTCACGCGATCGAGATCGCGTTGTTTCGGACCGCGCCAGGCCGCGCCCATGCAGAAGCGCGTCGCGCCTTTCTCCCTGGCGCAGCGCGCCGCCGCGACGACGTCGTCGACCGACATCAGCGCTTCGTTGTCGACGCCGGTGTGATAGCGCGCGGCCTGCGGGCAATAGCCGCAGTCCTCGGGACAGCCGCCGGTCTTGATCGACAGCAGCGTCGAAAGCTGCACCGCGTTCGGATCGAAGTGCTCGCGATGGACGCTCTGCGCGCGGAACAGCAGATCGTTGAAAGGCAGGGTGTAGAGCGCTTCGATCGCATCGACCGTCCAGCGTAGGCGCGGCGTGTCGGCGCGGGTCGGCGACTGCTCGTTAAAGGTAGGGGTGAGAGCGTCCATGGAGTGCCACGTTGCAATGGGGCTCGAATCTTCGCGGAGCGAGGGGGCGATGTCAAATCGGATGGCCGCGTTTTTGAACCGCTGCTCGCGCGCTGCGCACGCGCTGCTGCCGTCCTCGTGCGTGCTGTGCGGCGGGCGCACCGCGGGATCGCGCCTGTGCGCGCCGTGCCGCGGCGACCTGCCGGCCATGCCCGCGGCGCGCTGCGCCCGCTGCGCCCTGCCGCTCGCGAGCGGCCGCGTATGCGCCGAATGCCTCGCCCGCGCGCCGAGCTACGACGCCGTCGCGGCCGCGTTCCCGTACCAGTTTCCGGTGGACGCGCTGGTGCAGGCCTACAAGTACGGCGGCGATCTCACGCTCGCGCCGCTCTTCGCGTGCGAGCTTGCACGTTGCGTCAGGCCCGACGTCGATGCGATCGTGGCGATGCCCCTCTCCGCTTCGCGCCTCGCCGAGCGCGGGTTCAACCAGGCGCACGAGATCGCCCGGCATCTCGGCCGCACGCTTCGCGTGCCCGTGCTCGCCGGCGCCTGCCGCAAGGTCGCCGAGACGACGCCGCAGGCCGGGCTCACCCTCGCGCAGCGCGTGCGCAACGTGCGGCGCGCGTTCGTCTGCGAGGCCGATCTCCCGGGACAGCGCATCGCGATCGTCGACGACGTCATGACGACCGGTGCGACGCTGAACGAGCTGGCGCGGGTGGTGAAGCGCGCCGGCGCGGCGCGCATCAGCGGCTGGGTGGTGGCGAGGACGCTGCGCTAGCTCGTGCCGTGCTGCTTCTGCTCGGCGCGGATGCCGTTGACCGTGCGCAGCACCGGCTTGTTCACGGAGACTGCCGGCGGCAGCTTCTCCAGCGCCTGGATCGCCGCGGCCTTGTCCGCGTAAGCGCCGTACACCACGGTCATCGAAGGCTTGCCGTGGGCGACGGTTCGGTACACGTAGATCTTGCTCGCGTCGAGCTGCCTGGCGAGCGCCTTCAACTGGTTGCGCAGGTGCTCTTCGTTCGCCGAGCCCATGATCTGGATGGTGTGCGTGGTCTGCGCGGCGCCGGCGAGCCATTCGCGCGTGGCGGTGAGCCGGTTGGCGAGCACGTCGGCGGGCGTCGCTTCGGGCTTCGGCTTCGGCGGCTCGGCGGGCGCTTTCGCCTCAGGCGGCGGCGCGATCGGGCTCACGCCCGGGATCACCGTCGCCGTCGCGAGGGTCGTACGGCCGTTCGAAGGCGCTTCAGGCGCGCGTTTGGCGGCGTCGTTCTCGGGCGCGGCGATGGGCCGCGTCGGCACCGGCTTCGGCGGCAGCACGAAATCGCGTCCTTCGAACACTCTCGGCGGTGCCGCGGGCGTCTCGACCGTGGCCTGCGCGACCTGCCGCGGCGGCTCGCGATAGTCGGGACGGCGCGCTTCGCGCTCCATCTCGCGCGTGGTGTCGCGCGGATCGGGCGGGGTCGCGATGATCGGTTTCGCGTTGGCGACGCGCGGCGCGGCATCGGCACGAGGCGCCTGTGGCGGCGGCGCGAGCGCCGGCGCGGCGCGCGGGACGATCGGCTCCGCTTTCGTGGTCACCCTGACCGGCGCGGGCGGAGGCTCGGCCGGCGCGTGGCTCAGCTCGTACGTCATGCGCGCGGCGAATCGCACGGGCACCGCGTCCGAAGACGTGTCGCGCAGCAGTGAGTCGCTGGATATCGAAGCCGCAGGGACAGACGGCAGTTGCGCGGGAGCGGTGGACGAGCCGCGGGTGCTGTAGAGGTAGTACATCGGCAGGAGCGCGAACAGCGTTCCCATGACGAACGCGAGGACCAGCAGGGTCGGACCGGAAAGCCTGCGCTCCGGCGCGAACTCGAGCGGGTCGGCGGACGCGCTCATCGCAGGATCACCGTGCCCGCGGGATGCCGCGCTTCGCGGCGCTCCGCTTCGGATTCAATCGCTGTCGCTGTCGTTCGGCTCGATCCCTTCCGCACCGCCATTCCGTTCTCGAATTTCTTTCTCCAGCCGCCGACACGATAAACCAAACCGGGGCACGACGCGAGCGTGCCGCGGCGCTTCGTATTCGCATGAATTTCGCTCGCTAACACGCTCTTGCGTATGAACTAGCTCGTATAATGGCTCGAACCAACGCGGCGCGGAGAAGAGATTGAGCAAGTTGTTCCGTGATATCCGTCGCGCGGAGCTCGTGCGGCGCGAACAACAGAACCAGCGCGGCGTGCCCGGCGCGCCGGAACGCCCGCCCGCGCCCGAACGCATCGACCCTGCGGCAGCCGAAGACGACGCCATCGACCGCGCGCTGCGAGCCGCCGAAGCCGAGCACACCGCCGCCGAAGAAGCGCTGAGCCAGCGCCTCACGCCCGACGGCGAGCGTCGCGCCCTCGCCGCGGCGCGCGCACGCCGCGCCGCCGAAAGCGCCGGTGCGCAACAAGCCCAGGCCCGCGCCGAAGCCGAGCGCAGCTCGGCGCGGCTTGCGCTGCAGCGCGCCGAGATGGAGCGCCAGGCGGAGCTTCGCGCGCAAAGCCGCATCGCCGCCAACATGCGCGCGATCGAGGAAGCCGATGCCCGCGCGCAGGCCGAAGCCGAAGCATCCGCCGCCGCGCAAGCGCGCGGCGCCGCCGACCAGCGCGCGGTAGAGACTGCCCACGCCCGCCTCGCCAGCGAATCCGAAGCCCAGCAGCAGGCCGCCGTCCGCCGCAAGAACGACCGCGCGGCCGAAGCGGTTGCGAAATCGCGCGCCGCCGCCGAAGCGCGCGCCGCCGAAGCCGCAAAGGCCCGGGCGGCGGCGGAACAGAACGCGCTCGAAGCCGAGACCGCCCGCGCCGCGGCCGAAGGCGAGCTCGAGCGGCAGGCGACCGCGCGTATCGAAGCCGAGCGCAACGCCGAAGCGATCTCGCGTGCCAAGGCCGCCGCGGAGTCGAGCGCCATCGGCGCCGCCAAGGCGCGATCCGCCGCCGAGCAGGAAGCGAACGAATCTGCGCGCGCTCGCGAGCGCGCCGACGCCGAGCTGCAACAGCAGGCGGCGCTGAGGACCGAAGCGGATCGAGCCGCCGAAACCACGGCGAACGAGCGCGCCCAGGCCGACACCCGCGCCCGCGACGCCGCAGCGGCGCGCGAAGTCGCGGAGCGCGAGGCGCAAGCGCAAGCCGACCTGCGCTTCCAGGCGGAAAACGAGGCGCGGCGCATCGCCGAAGCGCTCGCTGAAGCCGACCGCCAGGCCGACGCTGCCGCCGCCGAGCGCGCCGCCGCCGAAATCCGCGCGGCCGAAGAAGCCACCGCCCGCGCCGCCGCCGAGCGCGCCGCCGACGAGGCCGCGCGAGCGCGCGCCGACGCCGAAGCGCGCGCCGAAGAGACTCTGCGCGCACGAGAGCGCGCCGAAGCGGACGCGGCCGCCGCCGAGCGCGCGCGCGCCGAGTCGGAGCGCGAGCTCGCCGCTCATGCGGAGAAGCGCGCCGAAGCCGAAGCCGCTCTTGCGGCGGAAGCACAGCGCCGCGCCGAAGCCGAAGACCTCGCGCGCAGCGAAGCGCAATCCCGCACCGACACCGAAGCGCGCGCGGAGCTCGCGGCGCGAGCGCGCGAAGCGCAGGAGCAGCGCGCGCTGACCGCCGCCACCGAGCGCGCGCAGGCCGAGGCCGAGCTCCAGCAGCAGGTCGAAGCCCGTCTCACCGCCGATCGCGAAGCCGAAGCGGCGGCCCGGGCGCGCGCCGAGGCCGAATCGCATGCGCTCGCCGAAGCCGAAAAGCGCGAAGCGCTCGAGCTCGACGCCAAGGCACAGGCGGAACAGAAGAGCGCCGCCGAAACGCAGGCGATGGAGCTCGCGCAAGCGCGGCTGGAAGCTGAGCAACGCGCGGAGCGCGCTGCGCAGGAACGCAGCACGGCCGATTCCGCCGCGGCGAGCGATGCCGCGGTGCGCCAACAAGCCGAGCAGGAAGCCGAGCAGGCCGCCGCCGATCGCATCGCCGCCGAAACGCGTGCGGCGGAAGCGGCGCGCGAGCGCGAAGCGGCCGAGCTCGAGCTCAAGGTCGCGGCGGAGCGCCGCGCCGAAGCCGACGCCCAGGCACAGGCGCTCGCCCAGGCGCGCCTGGAAGCCGAGCGCCGCGCCCAGCAGGCGGCCGAGGAGCGCGCCGCGGCCGAAGCCCACGCCGCCGAGCAGGCGCGCGCGCGCGCCGAGACCGAGCGCGAAGCCGAAGCGACCGCGCGCGCGCACGAGATCGCCGAGCAGCGCGCCGAAGACGCCGCCAGGGAACGGGAGCACAGCGACACCGCGCTCGCGCACCAGGCCGCGCAGCGCATCGAAGCCGATCGCGCCGCGGAAGCCGCGGCGAAGTCGCGCGCCGACGCCGACCGGCAGGCCATGCAGGCGGCGCAGTCGCGCGAAGCGAGCGAGCTCGAAGCCAAAGCGCAGGCCGAGCGCAAGCTGAAAGCGGAGACCGAGGCGCGCGAGCTCGCGCAGGCGCGCTTCGAAGCCGAGCAGAGCGCCGAGAACGCCGCGATGGAACGCGCCGCGCGCGATCGCCAAGCGACGCAGGAAGCGGCCGCGCGCGTGCAGAGCGAGCGCGAAGCCGAAGCCGCGGCGCTCGCGCGTCACGCCGTCGAGCAGCAGGCGCTCGAGGCCGCGAACGCGCGCGCGAGCTCCGAGCGCGCCTTGCAGGAACAAGCGGCTGCGCGCGCCGAAGCGGATCGTGCGGTCGAAGCGGTCGCGAAGGCGCGCGCCGAAGCCGACGAGCGCGCGCTGATCTACGCCCAGGCGCGCGAAGCCGCCGAGCTCCACGCCAAGGAACAGGCCGACAGCCGGCTCGCGGCCGAAACCGAAGCGCGCCGGCTCGCCGAAGAGCGCACCGCGACCGAGCAGCGCGCCGAAGACTATGCACGCCAGCGCATCGAGGCCGAGGCGCAGGGCGCCGAGGAAGCCGCGCTGCGCGTGACCGCGGAGCGCGAAGCGGCGATTGCGGCGCAGAAGCGCGCGGGCGCCGAAGCGGTCCTCGAGAAAGAAGCCGCGATCCGCGCCGAAGCCGATGCGCGTGCGGCCGAGGAGATCCGCGCACGCGAACGGGTCGAAGCGCAGGCCGCCGCCGCTGCGCGCGCTCGCGAGGCCGCCGAGCGCGAAGCGCAGTCGCAAGCCGAAGCGCGCAGCGCCGCCCTCATCGCGGCCCAGCGTGAGGCCGAAGAGCACGCGAGCGCCGAGCGCGACGCGCGGCTCGCCGCCGAAGCGCGCGCGGCCGCGGAGCAGCAGACGCTCGACGCGGCGCGCGCACGCGAGCACGCCGAGACCGAGCTCGAGCAGGAAGCGATCGGGCGTCTGAACGCCGACCGGCACGCCGAAGCGACCGCCAAGGCCCGCGCCGAAGCCGATGCGCGCGCGGCGGAAGCGGCGGCGGCGCGTGAAACCGCGGACCGCGAGGCGAAGGCGCAGGCCGAAGCCACGGCCAAAGCCGAGAACGAGGCGCACGCGGTCGCCGTCACGCGCTTCGACGCCGAGCAGCGCGCCGAAACCGCGGCACGCGAACGCGAGTCTGCGGAGCTCGAAGCGCGCGAAGCCGCACGCGCACGCGTGCAGGCCGAGGACGAGCTCACGCAGCAGCAAGCCGCGCGCGCCGAAGCCGATCGCGCCGCGGAAGCGGCCGCGCGCGAGCGCGGTGAAGCCGAGCGCCGTGCGACCGAAGCGGCCGCTGCGCGCGAAGCCGCCGAAGTCGAAGCGAAGTCGCAGGCCGAAGCGACCGCGCGTGCCGAAGCCGAGGCACTGGAAGCCGCTCAGGCGCGGATCGAGGCCGAGCGGCGTGCGGACGCTGCCGCCCACGCGCGTAGCGCCGCGGAACAGGAAGCGCAGGCCGCCGCCGAGGCGCGACGCGCCGCCGATGCGGAGCTGTTGCGCGAAGCCGAGAAGCGCGGCGAATCCGAGCGTGCGGCCGAAGCCGCCGCGCGCGAGCGCGCCGCCGCCGAGGATCGCGCACGCGAAACCGCGCAGGCTCGCGAGAGCGCCGAGAACGAAGCGCGCGCGCTGGCGGAGCGCGCCGCACGAGCCGACAGCGAGGCCGAAGCCGCCGCGCGGGCGCGCATCGAAACCGAGCGACGCGAGCGGGCTGCCGCCGAAGCGCGCGCGGTCGCCGATCGCGAGGCAGCGGACGCCGCCGAAGCGCACAGCAAAGCCGATGCGGAGCTCGCGCGTACGGCGCAGGAGCGCTCCGAGGCCGATCGTGCCGCCGAAGCAGCCGCGCGTGCACGCACCGAAGCCGAAGCGCGGGCGCGCGAGACCGCCGAGGCGCGCGCAGCCGCCGAAGCTCAGGCGCAGAGCCAGGCCGAGCGCACGGCGCAGGCCGATGCCGACGCGCTCGCCGCCGCCGAAGCGCGCGCCGAAGCCGAACGGCGCGCCGAAGCCGCCGCGCTCGAGCGCGCGAAAGCGGACGAGGAAGGCGCCGCACAGTCGGCCGCCCGCGCCAAAGCCGAGCGCGACGCCGCCGCGGCCGCGTCGGCACGGGCGCAGGCCGATGCGCGCGCAGCCGAAGCCGCCCGCGAGCGTGAGACCGCCGATTACGATCTGGCGCAGGAAGCAGAGCTGCGGGCCGAAGCCGAAGCCGAAGCGCTGCGGCAGGAGCAGGCGCTGCGCGCAGCGGAGCAGAACGCCGAGATCGCCGCGCGCGAGCGCGGGCGGGCGCAGATCGAAGCGGCCGAAGCCGCGGAACGCCGGCTCGAAGCGGCGAAGGAAGCGGAAGCCGCCGCGCTCGCCAAGCAGCACGCCGAAGAGCTCGCGGGACGCAGCGCCGACGAACAGGCCGCCGCCAACGCCGAAGCCGCCTCGCGTGCCCGCGCGGCGATCGAAGCGGAGCAGGCCGCCGAAGCCGCGGCAAGGGCCCGTGCGGACGCCGATCTGCGCGCGGCCGAATCCGCGCGCGAGCGCGAAGCGCTGGACATCGAAGAGAAGGCCAAAGCGGAACGGCGCGCCGAAGCCGAATTCACGGCGCTCGCCGCGGTGCAGGAAAGGCTCGAAGCCGAGCAGCGCGCCGAGCGCGCCGCGGCCGAGCGCTTCGAGGCCGAGCAGCACGAAGCCGAGCGCGCGGCCGCGCAGGCGCAGGCCGAACGGGATGCGGTCGCGGCGGCGCGCAAACGCGCCGAGCACGACGAAGCGGCCGCCGCGAGCGCCAAGGCGAAGACCGCCGCCGAGCTCGAGCGCGCCGCACTCGCACAGCAGCGCGCCGAGGCCGAAGCCGCCGCCGCGCGTGCAGCGGAAGCGAAGCTCGACGAAGAGCGCAAGCTCGAAGCTGCCGCCATCCAGCGCGCCAATGCCGAAGCGCAGGCCGCGGCGCACAAGGCCGAGGCCGAGCGTGCGAAGCGCGAAGCCGACGGCGTGCGCGACGCCCGCCGCCGCGCATCCAGCGGTCGCGGACGCACGCACAAGCCGCTCGACTTCGAGCCGCGGGCCGCGCGCCGCAGCCGCGCCACGCGCTGGAGCGCCGCCGCGGCGGTCGTGCTGGCGATCGGCGCCGCCGCGTATTTCTGGCAGGACGAGCTCACGCCGTACGCGCAGGTTGCGATGGCGAAACTCGGCGTCGAGCTCGGGGCGAGCGACCTGCGTGCGCCCGCGCCGAGCGGTGAAGCGGGGCTGCGCGTCGACAGCCTCGAGCAGTTCACGACTCGTCTGAACGCGCGCGAGCGTGTCAAAGCCGCGCCGCGTCCCGCTGCGTCCGCCGACAAGCCTTCAAACTCGCGGCGCACCGATTCCGAGGAAGGCTGATCTTCAGCTCGTAGCGAGGTGTTCGAGATCGTGCTCTACGAGCCGGAGATTCCTCCGAACACCGGCAATGCGCTGCGTCTCGCGTCCAACACCGGCGCGCGCCTGCACCTCGTGCGACCGCTGGGATTCACGCTCTCCGACAAGCAGCTCTTGCGCGCGGGGCTCGACTATTCCGATCTCGAAGCGCTGACGGTGCACGACGACTGGAGCGCGTGCCTGACGGCGCTCGGCTCGAAGAGGATGTTCGCCGTGAGCACGCGCGGGACGGCGCGCCACGACGAAGCGCGTTACGAGCCCGGTGACGTCTTGGTGTTCGGACCGGAGACTCGGGGCTTACCGCAGGACGTGCTCGACACCTTTCCCGCCGAGCATCGCATCCGCATCCCCATGCGCGCCGGCAACCGCAGCCTCAACCTCTCCAATGCCGTCGCGATCGTGGTGTACGAGGCGTGGCGGCAGAACGGGTTCGCCTAGGATTCAAAGCAAATGAACCGCAAAGGACGCAAAGGACGCAAAGGACGCAAAGGTTTTTACTAACGTCGCGTCGTCATGAGTTCGCGATGTTTAGCTTTCCTTGGCGTCCTTTGCGTCCTCTGCGGTTAAAAGCTTTTAGCTTTTGCTTTTAACGCTCTGCCTTAGGTTCGCGACGAAGCAATGCATCGGCTGCTGCGCGGGCCTGCGTATGGTCGTCGAGGACCCTGCAGACGGCTCGGGTGATGGGCATCTCGACGCCGCGCGCGTCGGCGAGCGCGCACAGGACGCGCGCGGTGCCGACGCCTTCGGCGACGTGGCCGAGATCGGTGAGGATCGTTGCGAGCGATTGGCCGCGCGCGAGCTTCAATCCCACCTGACGGTTGCGCGACAGGTCGCCGGTGCAGGTGAGGATGAGATCGCCGGCGCCGGCGAGGCCCATGAAAGTCTCGGCGCGGCCGCCGAGCGCGACGCCGAGCCGCGTCACTTCGGCAAGGCCGCGCGTGATCAGCGCGGCGCGCGCGTTGTGGCCGTAATCGAGACCGTCGGAGATGCCCGCGGCGATCGCGATCACGTTCTTCACCGCGCCCGCGACTTCGACGCCGACGACGTCGTCGCTGGAATAGACGCGGAAGCTGGGGCTGTGCAGTGCGAGCGCCGCCTCGCGCGCGAACTCGGCGGAAGCGGAGGCGAGCGTCACCGCGGTCGGCTGGCCGCGCGCGACTTCCTGGGCGAAGCTCGGTCCGGAGAGCACGCCGCAGCGCGAGCCCGCACCGAGCTCCTCGCAGCAGACTTCGTGGGCGAGCTTCGCGCTCGCCGGCTCGAAACCCTTGCACAGCGCGACGACCGGGGCCGGCACGCCTGCGAGCGCGACACGTGCGATGGTCTCACGCAGCGCTGCGGTCGGCACCGCCACGAGGATCAGCTCGCTGGTGCGTATGGCTTCGGCGAGGTTCGAAGAGACGCCGAGGTTTTCGGGGAAGCCGAAGCCGGGAAGATAGCGCGCGTTCTCGCGCTGCGCGCTCATCACCGCGCATTGCTCCGGCGAGCGCGCCCACAACGTGACGCGATGTCTGTGGGCGAGGTTGACGGCGACCGCGGTGCCCCAGGCGCCCCCACCGAGCACCGCGACGTTCATCGCGCCCGCTATACGCCCCACACCTGCGCGGCCTTGACGTAGCCGCTGCCGCCGTCGCGATGGCGCACCTGCACCCAGCCGGGCGCTGTTGCGTCGACGACTTCGAGGATGACGTTCTGGCCGGCCTGGAAAGCGACCGGCGCGTTGTCCTCGGGCTTCTGGCGCACCTGCGCGACCGGCACGCGCACCATGACGGTCCGCTGCTTGTCGGTGACCTGTTTGGCTTCGATCCAGTTGAACGCGCCGGCGGCGTCGCGCACCTTGACCCAGCCTTCCATCGTCACCACGACTTCGAGCGGATAGCCGCGGTTGACCACGAACACCTTGTTCGAGCGGGTCGACGGAGCGTCGTAGAGCACCGCCGCATCCGTGGTCACGGTGCGAAAGTCGGCCGCGGCAGCACACGCCGCCGCAGCGGCGAGCGCCGCGGCAACGACGATGCGCGCCGGGTGTCGCATCGCTAGTGGGCCTGCTGCGCGCCTGCCGCGGCTTCCTGCGCCTGCTGCGCCAGCCGCTGCTGGTAGAGGAGATCGAAGTTCATGTGCTGCAGCGTGACCGGCGGGAAGCCGGCGCGCTGCACCAGGCTCGCCACCGCTTCGCGCGCGTACGGCAGCAGCGTGTTCGGGCACAGGGTGCCGAGCACCGCTTCGAGGTCGGGCTGGGGCACGTTGCGGATCTGGAAGATGCCGGCCTGCGCCGCCTCGACGAGGAACACCGTGCGCTCGGCGATCTTGGCGGTCACGGTGACCGTCAGCACCACTTCGTACAGGCCTTCCTGCGGCAGGCCCGCGGCTTCGTTGTGGATGTTGACTTCGACCTGCGGCGCTTCGCGCTCGAAGAACACCTGCGGCGCGTTCGGCAGCTCGAGCGACATGTCCTTCAGATAGATCTTCTCGACGCCGAAGAGCGGCTGCTGGTCCGCGCCCGGCTGCTGGGGTTGCTGCTGTTCACTCATGGGACTTCCTGGGAGGTTACTTGACCGACTGGAGCAGCGGATCGAGCTTGCCCGCGCGGTCGAGGGCGGCGAGGTCGTCGTAACCGCCGACGTGGGTCTCGCCGATGTAGATCTGCGGCACGGTGCGCCGTCCGGTCTTTTCCATCATCTCAGCGCGGCGCTCCGGCTGCAGGTCGACGCGGACCTTTTCGATCTCGACGCCTTTGGACACGAGGAGGCGCTCGGCCATCATGCAATAGGGGCAGACTGCGGTGGTGTACATCAATGCCTTCACGATTTCTCCAGCGGCATATTGTCTTTCTGCCACGCGGCGAGCCCCCCGCGCAGGGAAACGACTTCGGCGAAACCGAGCTTGCGCAGCTTCGTGGCGATCGCCGCCGAGCGGTTGCCGCGGCCGTCGCTGACGATGATCGGCTTCGTTTTGACCTTTTCGAGCTCTTTCGCGCGCGCTTCGAGCTCGCCTTCGGGCACGTTGCGCGCATTGGTGATGTGGCCCGACTTGTACTCCGCCGCATCGCGCACGTCGAGCACCACGGCGTCGCGGCGGTTGATGAGGGTCACCGCTTCGGCGGGACCGATTTCCTGCCCGGGACGCATGAGGCGGGCGATCACCGGCCAGATCAACAGGGCGCCGCTGATGATCACGGTGGCGAGCAGCACCATGTTCATCGGGCTCTTCTGAAGAAAGACTATGAACTGATTGAGCTGATCCATTGGGGGGCTAGCGGGCGTTCGAAGCGCGGCCGGATGCGACGGGCAAACCGGCCGAAGGGGCGAATTATATTAGAATCCGCGGCTTGCGGCTTTGAAGATTTTTGCGAGCAATCATGGGCATAACGCCGGTACTTCTGATCATCCTCGACGGCTTCGGCTACCGCGAGGACTGCGACGACAACGCCATCTGCCAGGCGCGCAAGCCGCAGTGGAACTTCCTCTGGAGCACCTATCCCCACACCACGATAGATGCCTCCGAAAAATGGGTGGGCCTGCCTGCCGCGCAGATGGGCAACTCCGAAGTCGGCCACATGAACATCGGCGCCGGCCGCGTGGTGTACCAGGATTACACCAAGATCGAGCACGCCATCGAGACCGGGGAGTTCTTCGACAACCCGGTGTTGAAGCAGGCGGTCGACACCGGCCGCAACGGCGCGCTGCACGTGCTCGGGCTGGTCTCGCCCGGCGGCGTGCACAGCCACGAATCGCAGATCCACGCGCTGCTCGACATGGCGGCGAAAGCGGGCGTGAAGAATCTGTACGTCCACGCTTTCCTCGACGGGCGCGACACGCCGCCCAAGAGCGCGCAGCCTTCGCTGGAAGCGCTGGAAGCGAAATACCGCGAGATCGGCGCCGGCCGCACCGCGTCGATCTGCGGCCGCTATTACGCGATGGATCGCGACCAGCGCTGGGAGCGCGTGTCGCAGGCGTACGAGCTCGTCGTCGACGGCAAAGGCCAGTACCGATCGGAGAGCGCGGTGGCCGGCCTCGAAGCGGCGTACGCGCGGGGCGAGGCGGACGAGTTCGTCAAGGCGACCGCGATCGTTCCTCCCGGCGCGCAGGCGGTGCGCATCAACGACGGCGACGCGGTGGTGTTCATGAACTTCCGCGCCGATCGCGCGCGGCAGCTCACCACTACGCTGACCGACGAGAAATTCAACGGCTTCGAGCGGCCGCGCGTGCCTGCGCTCGGCTACTACTGCACGCTCACGCGCTACGGCGATGACTACGCGCACATCCCCGCAGCGTTTCCGCCGCAGTCGATCTCGAACGGCTTCGGCGAATACCTGTCGAAAAAAGGATACAGGCAGCTGCGCATCGCCGAGACCGAAAAATACGCGCACGTCACCTACTTCTTCAACGGCGGCGTCGAGACGCCCTATCCGGGCGAAGACCGCGTGCTGGTGCCTTCGCCGAAGGTCGCGACCTACGATCTCAAACCGGAGATGAGCGCGCGCGAAGTGACCGACAAGCTGGTGGAAGCGATCAGGAGCCGCCAATACGAAGCGATCGTCTGCAACTACGCCAACGGCGACATGGTCGGACACACCGGCAACCTCGAAGCGGCGACGCAGGCGATCGAGGTGCTGGACGAATGCATCGGCAAGGTGGTGACCGCGATGAAGGAGATCGGCGGCGAGGTGCTGATCACCGCGGACCACGGCAACGCCGAGATGATGGCCGATCCCGCGACGCATCAGGCGCACACCGCGCACACGCTGAACGTCGTGCCGCTGCTCTACATCGGGCGCAAGGCGACGATGACGCCCGGCGGCGCGCTGCAGGACGTCGCGCCCACGCTGCTGGCGCTGATGGGGCTGCCTCAACCGCCCGAGATGACGGGCAAGCCGCTCGTGCGTTTCGTTTGATCCGCTTTCTTCTGCTCGTCGCCGCTCTCACCGCCTGCGCGTGCGCGGAAGGCGCGCAGGCTGCGGCGAGCGCAAACAGCGCGAAAGAGGAGCTGCGCGAGCTCAAGGACCGCATACAGGCGGTACAGAAGCGCATCTCCGAAGCGGAGGAATCGAAGAACGAGGTGAGCGACGCGCTCAAAGCGTCGGAACGCGCGATCTCCGATGCCAACCGCAGCCTCGCCGATCTCGGCGAGCGCTCGCGCAGCGCCAACAGCACCCTCACCCGCCTCAACGCCGACATCGAGCGCGCCGAGCGCGACGTGCGCAATCACCAGGCGTCGCTCGGCAAGCTGGTCTATCAGCGCTACGTCGCCGGCCGCCCCGAGACCCTGGCGGTGCTGCTGAACGGCGGCGATCCCAACGCGGTCGCGCGGCGCCTGCACTACCTCACTTATGTCGCCCGGGCGCGGGGCGAGGCGATCGCGCGGGTTCGTGCGGACGTCGACCGGCTGCAGAAGCTCTCCGAGGAGGCCCGCGCGCAAGCGACCGAGCTCGCGGCGATCACCGCCGAGCAGGCAGCCCAGCGCACCAAGCTCGAGCAGGAGAAGCGCTCGCGCTCGCAGGTCCTGGCGCGCATCTCTCGCGACATCGCCAAGCAGCGCCGCGAGGTCGGGTCGCTCAAGCGCGACGAGACCCGCCTCACCCGGCTCATCGACCAGCTCGCGCGCGAGCTGGCGCGGCAGGAGGCGGCGGCCCGCGCCCGCAAGGCGAAACCCCCGCGCGAAGCGCGTGCCCCCGCGGAGGCGAAAGGACCGAGCCGCCGCGAAACACCCTCGACCGCAAGGGTCAAGGTCGACAGAGTGCCCGAAACCGGCGAGAACGAAGGCCGTTTCGCGCAGCTCAAAGGTAAGCTCGCCCTACCGGTCCGGGGGGAACTTGCCAACCGATACGGCAGTCCACGGCAGGATGGCGGTGTGGTCTGGAAAGGCCTGTTCATTGCAGCGCGGCCGGGCGAGGAAGTCAGGGCGATCGCGGCAGGACGGGTGGTTTTCGCCGACTGGCTGCGCGGTTTCGGCAATCTCCTGATCATCGACCACGGCGACAGCTACCTGAGCCTCTACGGTTACAACGAGACGCTCTACAAGCAGGTCGGCGATACGATCCGCGGCGGGGAACGGGTGGCTGCCGTGGGTAACACCGGTGGCCATCCGGAATCGGGTTTATACTTCGAAATGAGGCACGAGGGTCGACCTTTCGACCCGATGACGTGGGTAAGCGTGCGCTGATTCGCCGTTCGTCCGTCAACTCCGAGGTCCGCCGGTTTGCCTACGTTCTTACGCGCCATTAGGGGGTCTGTAATGCGCAACAAATTCAGTCAGTTCGGTCTGATCGTCGTCGGGGTTTTGATCGGCGTCGCGATCAGTCTCAACTTTTCGGCCGTGGCGCAGCGCGGCACCGGGGCGCTCCCCCTCCCGATCGAGGAACTGCGCGCCTTCACCGAGGTCTTCGGCCGCGTGAAGAGCGATTACGTCGAACCGGTCGAAGACAAGAAGCTCATCACCGAGGCGATCAACGGCATGCTGACCGGCCTCGATCCGCACTCGGCCTATCTCGACCAGGAAGCCTTCCGCGAGCTCCAGGTCGGCACCCAGGGCGAGTTCGGCGGCCTCGGCATCGAGGTCGGCATGGAAGACGGTTTCGTCAAAGTGGTCGCGCCGATCGACGATTCCCCCGCCTCCCGCGCAGGCGTCAAGGCCGGCGACCTGATCGTCAAGCTCGACGAGACGTCGGTCAAGGGCATGACGCTGAACGACGCCGTCAAGAAGATGCGCGGCAAGCCCAACACCAACATCACGCTGACGATCGTGCGCAAGGGCGAGCCCAAGCCGGTGGTCGTCACCCTCACCCGCGCCGTCATCAAGATCCAGAGCGTCAAGTCCAAGCTGATCGAGCCGGGATACGCCTACTTCCGCGTCTCGCAGTTCCAGGAGCAGACCGGTGAGTCGCTCGCCCGCGCCCTCGAGACGCTGTTCAAGCAGAACGGCGCTCCGATGAAAGGCATCGTGCTCGACCTGCGCAACGATCCGGGCGGCCTGCTGAACGGCGCAGTGGCGGTGTCCGCGGCTTTCCTGCCGTCGAACTCGCTCGTGGTGTACACCGACGGCCGGACCGAAGATGCGCGCATGAAGCTCACCGCCGCGCCCGAGCACTACCTGCGCGGCCGGCTGAAGGACGATTACCTCAAGCGCCTGCCCGCCGAAGTGAAGAACGTGCCGATGGTCGTGCTGGTGAACGGCGGCTCGGCGAGCGCCTCCGAGATCGTCGCCGGCGCGCTGCAGGACCACCACCGCGCGGTCGTCATGGGCCAGCAGACGTTCGGCAAGGGCTCGGTGCAGACCATCCTGCCGCTCGGCAACAACACCGCGATCAAGCTCACCACCGCGCGTTACTACACGCCGAGCGGCCGCTCGATCCAGGCCAAGGGCATCACGCCCGACATCCCGCTCGACGAGGCGAACAACGACAAGAGCCTGAAGCTGCGCGAGGCCGACCTCACCAAGCACCTGCTCGAGCAGACGCCTTCGGAGAAGGAAAAAGAGAAGGCGGTCACCGCGGCGATCCAGAAGTTCAACTTCAAGCCCGCGCCCCGTCCCCAGGACGTCGACGAGAAGACCCTCAAGCCCGAGCCGGGCGAGATCGTGTCGAAGAACGACTACGAGCTCAACCAGGCGGTGGCTTTCCTGAAGACGAGAGGAGCGACGGCGACGGCGGCGAAGTAGCTTTCGCTACCGCTCGAGCAAAAACGCCCGGTTCTCCGGGCGTTTTTGTTTGGTGACGCATGAACCGGTAAACGCGAGCCAGCTGCTAACATCCCTCGTCACCGCTCTATCCGTCACCGCCTTATCCGTCACTGCTTCATCCGTCACTGTTTCAACCCATGACCGACGACCAACTCCTCCGCTACAGCCGCCACATCCTCCTCCCCGAGATCGGCATCGAGGGGCAGGAGCGGCTGCTCGGCGCGAAGGCGCTGGTCATCGGTGCGGGCGGGCTGGGCTCGCCGATCGCGCTCTATCTCGCGTCGGCGGGCGTCGGGCGCATCACGATCTGCGACGACGACAAGGTCGATCTCACCAACCTCCAGCGGCAGGTCGTCCACCGCAGCGAATCGGTGGGGCAGGAGAAAGCACGCTCGGCGCAGGCGACGATGCGCTCGCTCAACCCGACGATCGAAGTGGTGCCGCTGGTGGAGCGCGTGGAGGGCGAGCGGCTGTCGCAGCTCGTCGCCGACGCGGACGTGGTGCTCGACGGCAGCGACAACTTCGCGACGCGCCACGCGGTCAACCGCGCGTGCGTCGAGCAGCGCACGCCGCTGGTGTCGGGCGCCGCGGTGCGCTTCGACGGCCAGATCTCGGTGTTCGACCTGCGGCGCGACGACGCGCCGTGCTACGCGTGCCTCTTTCCCGAAGGCGGCGAGAGCGAAGACATGCCGTGCGCGATCATGGGGGTGTTCGCGCCGCTCACCGGCATCGTCGGCACGATACAGGCGGCCGAAGCGCTGAAGCTGCTCGCGCAGACCGGAGAGCTTCTGTCGGGGCGCGTGTTGCTGCTGGACGCGCTGACGATGCAGATACGCACGATCAGGCTGCGGAAGGATCCGGTCTGCGCAGTGTGTTCCTGATCCGTCGTCCCCGCGTAGCCGGGACCCGTTTTGACTTTGACGGTTTAAAACCACCCCCATCCTACCTTCCCCCTGAGGGGGAAGGGGATACCCGCCTGCGCGGGAATGACGCTCCTCTACGCGTCTAGCGCGTCATATCGAGCGAATCGTCGTCGCCCGCTGCCGCGGCACCGGTCGACGCACCGCCGACCGAAGGCGCGGCGGCGGTCGCCGCGGGCGCCGCGGCGAGCAGCCGCTCCAGATCGCGCAGCACGACGTCGGCGTCGGGCGCGGTGCGCCCGAGCATCGACAGCAGCAGCCGCGACGGATAGTCGACCAGCGTATCCGGGCGATTGGCGCGGATGCGCGAAGCGGTCTCGACCGCGGGCCTGAAGTGCGTCGCGCGAAAACCCGCTTTCGAATTCTCGAGCGCTTCGACGATCGCGTTCTGCGCGCGCGCGATGCCGAGGAGGATCTGCGCGAGCTGCTGGGTGGTGATCTCGGCCATGTCTATTCCTCGCTCAATGGAGCGCAGGCGCCCTCGCCTGCCTTGTTCTGCAGGCGGGGCGCCTGCGCTACGCCGCTATGCCTTGCATCAACTGCTGCCACTGTTTCGGCCACAGCTCGACCGGATCGCGCTTGAAGCCGCTCTTGGCGAACTGGTGCCAGCGCCCGCTCACGAAGCTCAGCACGAGGTTGGCGCACGCCGCCGCATCGACGTCCTCGGCGATCTCATTCTGCGTGACGCCGAAGCGTATCGCCTGCTTCAGCGCCGCTTCGACGCGGTCGTGAAGCTGGTTGATGCGCGCCTGCAGCCGCTCGTTCTCGTGCACCAGCGCATCGCCGATCAGCACGCGCGTCATGCCGCGGTTCTTCTGCGCGAAGCCGAGCAGCACGCCGACGATCGCTTCGATCTGCCGCGTGCCGCTCTTCTCTTCCGAGGTGATCTTGTTGACGAGCGCGAAGAGCGTCTGCTCGATGAACTCGATCAGCCCTTCGTACATCTGCGCCTTGCCGGTGAAGTGGCGATAGAGCGCCGCCTCCGACACGTCGAGCTTCGCCGCGAGCGCGGCAGTGGTCACTTTCTCCGACGCAGGATTCTCGAGCATCTGCGCGAG
The DNA here is from genome assembly GCA_036262035.1 of Burkholderiales bacterium. Lineage (NCBI taxonomy): Bacteria > Pseudomonadati > Pseudomonadota > Betaproteobacteria > Burkholderiales > Burkholderiales bacterium. Next base: position 147,715 of record DATAJS010000029.1, read on the forward strand.
CGTCTGCAGGATCTGCGTCTTTCTCTCTCCCGTCCTCGGCATTCTGTCCCCGGGCTCCCCTTTGATTATTCATGCAAGCTGCGGCAGCGCGTTCTTCAGATCGCTCAGCTTGGAGATTTTCACGTCGACATAGGCCGGCGCGCGCCGCGCGCCCGACACCCACACCGTTTTCATTCCCAGCTTCTTGGCGGTGCGCAGATTGACGAGGGTGTCCTCGACCATGATACAGCGCCGCGCCCTGAGGTGGTTAGCGCGCGTCAGCCGCAAAAAGCCGTGCGCGTCCGGTTTCGGCCGGTAGCGCGTGCGCTCGATCGAGAAGACTGCATCGAACAGATCGGCGACGCGTAGGGCTTTCAGCACAGCCTGCGCGTAATGCACCGGCGCGTTCGAAAAGACGTACTTGCGCCCCGGCAGGCGGCGCAGCGTCGAGCGCAGGAGCGGCTCGCGCACGAGCATGCGGTCGAGCTCGGGGAACTGGTGCGTTTCGCGCAGGAAGTGCTGTGGGTCGGTGCCGTGCACGCGCATCAGGCCGAGCAGCGTCGCGCCGTAGCGCTGCCAGTATTCCCGCCGCAGCGCGTTGGCCTCCTCGGCCGGCAGTCCGAGCGCGGTCTGAACGTAGCGCGTCATCGCCTGGTCCATGTGCGGAAAGATGTGCGGTGACGCATCGTGCAGGGTGTTGTCGAGATCGAAGATCCAGGCGTGCGACCAGCGGCGCGGCGTATGCGGCTGCGTCAGCGCGCGATTGGCCCGACGCGGTGCCGCGCTGCGCTTCAACGCCGGCGGATCAGGGTGCCGACGCCTTCGCTCGTGAGCACTTCGAGCAGCACCGCGTGCTCGACCCGCCCGTCGATGATGTGGCAGGTGTTCACTCCGTTCTTCACCGCGTCGAGCGCCGAGCTGATCTTCGGCAGCATGCCGCCGTGGATCGTGCCGTCGGCGAAGAGGTCGTCGACTTTCTTCGCGGTGAGGCCGGTGAGCAGGTTGCCGTTCTTGTCGAGCACGCCGGCGGTGTTGGTGAGCACGACGAGCTTCTCGGCCTTGAGGATCTCGGCGACCTTGCCCGCGACGAGGTCGGCGTTGATGTTGTACGACTCGCCGCGCGCGCCGAAGCCGATCGGCGCGATCACCGGGATGAAACCCGAGCCGACCAGCGTCTGCACGATCTTCGGATCGATCTGCTCGACCTCGCCGACCTGGCCGATGTCGATGAGCCCGTCGTCGGGCCCGCGCATCATCATCTTCTTGGCGCGGATGAGCCCGCCGTCCTTGCCGGTGAGGCCGACCGCCGCCCCGCCGTGGTGGTTGATGAGGTGGACGATCTCGCCGTTCACCTGAGCGCCGAGCACCATCTCGACCACGTCCATCGTCTCGGCGTCGGTGACGCGCATGCCCTGCACGAACTCGCCCTTCTTCCCGACCTTGGTGAGCATGTCGTTGATCTGCGGCCCGCCGCCGTGCACGACGACCGGGTTCATCCCGACGAGCTTCAGCAGCACGATGTCGCGCGCGAAGCTCTCCTTGAGCTTCTCGTCCGTCATGGCGTTGCCGCCGTACTTGATGACCAGCGTCTTGCCGTGGAAACGCTGGATGTACGGCAGCGCGTCGGCGAGGATGCGCGCCTTGAGCGGGGTGTCTACGGGCGGAGTCGGAGCGTTCATGCGAGCACTGGAGCGGTCGGTGAGTGAGCGCTTATTCTAACTGCCGTGAAACGTTAAACGTGAAATGTAAACGGCGTGGGTTCGGAGCTTCCTACGATGCAAGACGGCTGCCCGAAGGCAGCCGTTTTTCAACGCGCGTCGCCGCCGCGCGGCGAGGGATGAAAAACCGTCATTCCCGCGCAGGCGGGAATCCATTTTGACTTTGGAACGAAAGTCAAAATGGATCCCGGATCGCGTGCGCTACCGCGAACGCGTCCGGGATGACGGTCGCTTTTTACTGGATCTCGATGCGCTTCGCCTGCGCCGCGGCTTTCTTGGGCAGCACGAGCTCGAGGATGCCGTCGGCGTACTTCGCCGACGCGCCGTTCTCGTCGACCGGCTGGCCGAGCGCGAACGCGCGGTAAACCTTGCCGTAGTAGCGCTCGGAGCGCAGCACGCGCTCGCCGTCTTTCACGTCCTTCTCGTTCTTCACCTCGGCGCTGATCGCGACCTGGTCGGCGTCGATGCTGATGTTGATGTCTTCCTTCTTCACGCCGGGAATCTCGGCGCGGATGGTGTAGGACTGCTCGGCTTCGGTCACTTCCACGCGGAACTGCGCCGGAGCCGAGTCACCGGCATGCGTGCCCTGGAAACCGACCGGGCGCACGAAGAAGCCGCGCAGCAGGTCGTCGAAAGCCTCGTCGAAACGGGTAAGAGTGGCCATTGCGTTCTCCTTGAAAGTTGGGGCGCCTTGATCAGCGCCGACGTCACGAATATGGGAGCCCCGAAACGTTTTTCAAGCGTCTCGGCGCGGATTCGCGAACGAGGAGAAAACGCGTTGTACGGTAAGTACTTGGCGACGGTCAGTGCTTGTGCCCGTGCTCCGCGGGGGCGTCGGCCGCGCGCACCGGGACCTCGAGCTTGAGCGTGGTCGGTGCCGCGCCCGGGCCCTGCAGCGAGAGCGTGACCGGGATCTTGTCGCCCGCCTTCAGGGGCTGCTTCAGGTCGACGAGCATGACGTGCAAGCCGCCCGGCGCGAGCTTGACCGTCTTGCCCGCGGGAAGCTCGATGCGCGGCAGCGAGCGCATGCGCATCACGCCGGCGTCCATCGACATCGAATGCAGCTCGCCGCGCGCGGCAACCGGGCTGGCCGCGGCAACCAGCGCGCTGTCGGCGGGGCTCGTGAGATCGACATAGACGCCGCCGGTCTTCTGTCCGGGAACGGTCGCGCGAGCCCACGCGTTCTCGACCTTCACCGACTGGCCGAATGCACCCGACGCAAGCAGCAGCGCGCCGAGGCCTGTAAGGAGATGATGAACACGGATCATGGAACGTTTGTCCTCGAAAGCGCCGGATTGTTCCAGCTTGCCCTGCACCCCGCAACGTATAATCACGGCTTTTCGCGGCACCTCATGGCACTACTCCGCGCGCTGCTGCGCCTGCTGCTCCTGCTGCTCCCGTTTTCGGCCTTCGCGCAGCAGGTCCCGAGCCCTCCGCCGATCGCGGCCCGGGCTTACGTCCTCCTCGACTACAACAGCGGCGGCCAGCTCGTCGCGCACAACCCCAACCAGCGCATCGAGCCCGCATCGCTGACCAAGCTGATGACGGCTTACATCACCTTCCAGGCGCTTAAGCAGAAGACGCTCAGGTCCGACCAGATCGTTCCGGTCTCGCCGCGGGCGTGGAAGAGCGAAGGCTCGCGCATGTTCATCGAGCCGAACAAACCGGTGGCGGTCGAGGAGCTCATCAAGGGCATGATCGTGCAGTCGGGCAACGACGCGTGCGTCGCGCTCGCCGAGGCCATCGCCGGGAGCGAGGAAGCGTTCGCGCAGATGATGACGCGCGAAGCGAAGCGCCTCGGCATGAACAACACCAACTTCATGAACGCCACGGGGCTGCCGCACGCGCAGCACTACACCACCGCGTACGACCTCTCGCTGCTCGCCGTGGCGATCATCCGCGACTTTCCCGAGTACTACCCGTATTACGCGCTGAAGGAATACCGCTACAACAACATCACGCAGTCGAACCGCAACCGGCTGCTGTGGGTGGACCCGACGGTCGACGGCATGAAGACCGGCTACACCGAAGGCGCGGGCTACTGCCTGGTCACCTCGGCGCGGCGCGGCAGCCGCCGCCTGGTCTCGGTCGTGCTCGGCGCCAACTCCGAAGCGGCGCGCGCTACCGAGAGCCAGAAGCTGCTGAACTACGGCTTCCAGTTCTACGACAGCGCGAAGCTCTATGACAAGGACCAGGCGGTGTCCACGGTCAAGGTCTGGAAAGGCAGCTCGAACACGGTCAATGCGGGCTTTCCGTACGACCTCTATGTCAGCATCCCCAAGGGCGCCAACGACAAGCTCAAGGCGACGGTGGAAACGAAGCAGCCGCTCCTCGCGCCGATCGCGGCCGGCCAGAAGATCGGCGTGCTCAAGGTTCAGCTCGACGGAAAACCTTACGGCGAATTCCCTGTGGTAGCCTTGGAACAGGTACCGCTCGCGGGCATCCTCGGCCGCGGGTGGGACAGCCTCCGGCTCCTCTTCAAGTAGCGACGGACCGCGCAGCGCGGTCTGCCCGATCATTCACACAGACACGGACATCCATGAGCGAAATCGTTTATCTCAACGGCGAGTTCATCCCTCTCGCGGACGCGAAGGTCTCGGTGCTCGACCGCGGCTTCATCTTCGGCGACGGCGTATACGAAGTCATCCCGGTGTACTCCAGGCGGCCGTTCCGCCTGCAGGAGCACCTGGCGCGGTTTCGCCGCAGCCACGACGCGATCCGCCTGACCTATCCGATGAGCGACGCCGAGTGGGCCAAGCTCGTCGAGGACCTCGTCGCGCGTAACGCGGGCGAAGACCAGTCGATCTACATCCAGGTCACGCGCGGCGTCGCGAAGCGCGATCATCCCTTTCCGAAGGATACGAAGCCCACGGTGTTCGCGATGAGCAACCCGCTCGTCACCCCCTCGCGCGAGGCCGTCGAGAAAGGCGCGCACGCGATCACGACGATCGACTACCGCTGGCTGAAGTGCGACGTGAAATCGACCTCGCTGCTCGGCAACTGCCTGCTGCGCCAGGTCGCCGCCGACGCCGGCGCGCTGGAAGTGGTCATGTTCCGCGACGGCTTCCTCACCGAAGGCTCGGCGAGCAACGTCTTCGTGGTGAAGAACGGCGTGATCCTCGCGCCGCCCAAGAACAACCTGGTGCTGCCGGGGATCACCTACGACGTCGTGCTCGAGCTCGCGCAGAAACACGGGCTGCCGCACGAAGTGCGGCCGGTATCGGAAGCCGAAGTGCGCGCCGCCGACGAGATCTGGGTGACCTCATCGACCAAGGAAGTGCTGGCGGTGACCACGCTCGACGAGCGCGCGGTCGGCGGCGGCACGCCGGGCGCGGTGTTCAAGCAGATGCACAAGCTCTATCAGGACTTCAAACGTGACGTGATGCGGGCAGCCGCCTGACGGCTTTCGTCACCGGTTCACCCGTCACCGCCTTATCCGTCACTGCTTCATCCGTCACTTTTTCAGCCGATGGCAGCCGAACCGAGTCTGATCGAATACCCCAGCGACTTCCCCATCAAGATCATGGGGAAGACGCAGGCGGGATTCGCTCAGACGGTGCTGGCGATCGTGAAGGCGCACGCACCCGACTTCGACGCGGCGACGATGGAGATGAAGTCGAGCAAGGGCGGCAAGTACCTCTCCGTCACCTGCGTGATCCGCGCGACTTCGCGCGAGCAGCTCGACGCGCTGTATCAACAGCTCTGCGACCACCCGATGGTGGTCATGGTGCTGTAAACCTCTAACGCCCTGCAGGCCGCCCTGGGCGCGCCCTCGCGCCGCCCGCCTGTGCCGCGGCTTCTTTCTTCTTCTTGTCAGGGTCGTGGGGGCGGGTCTTGCCGTACGAGTGCAGGAAGATCTTGCCTTTGCGCGAACGCTTGTCGCCTTTGCCCATCAAATTTCTCCTGATAGCTCTAGTCCGACGCCGGGAATTCGTTCTCCAGCATTTCCCAAAATTTACGTACCGACAACGGCACGGTCGCGTCGCGATTTATTCCGGCCAATATTTCTTCAGGCAAAACCTGGCGCCTCAAAAACAGCTTAGGCCCATGGCCTTTTGTCGCGCGATACTCCTGCGTCACCACTTCAAACCGAATCAGCAGGTCTTGGATACTGCTCCAGTCGCGATCTTCAAATACACCGCGTAAATTGTCGTCGCTAACGCACACGGGGTTGCTTCGAAGATACATACGAGCGAAGCGCTCCATTAACGCGACAACATGCTTTCGCACATGCCGCACCTCATCGGTAGCGTCGACGTCTATGCCAGGTACCCCGATTTGCTGTAAGAACAACCGGATTTGTGCGGGATCGTATGTAGTCTCCGTGCCTGACTCACTCTTTACACGCAGCCCGACAATATCACGATCGATATCAAGCCCTTGGACATCAAGGTACGTAACAGCCGGATCTATCGTGACCTCGATCATAGAAACGCCATCCGCACGGCAATTCTCCATGCGGGCGCCGGCGAGATCCACTCTACGGAACGTTACATTGGCCAACCGACTCTCACGTAAGCGAAGACCCGACAAGTCGAGCCCTGGAATTACGACATCGCCGAATTCGACGTTCGACACAACGCCGTCAGCGCCAGCTGCGGCCACCAATGTCGTGCCACTCAGCACACCAGCATTCTCCTGCGTCTGGGACTGCCGCACGGATGCTGTCACGGCAGCCTTACGTAAAAGTGTGAGTATTTGTTGGACGCTATGCGCCTGTTCGGGTCGCGTCAGGATTTGTGCCGCAATTCTTGCCGTATCAAGCGGCAAAATCGAACGGCCTAATAACTTAGAGAGCGCGCCCCCGCTCTCGACACTTTGGCAGATTCGATGAGCCAAAAAATAGGCAAAGAAAACTTCGTGCTCGAATGCAATACTGCTTTTTAGTTCGCCCGCCATTAAGAACGCGAACGCAGTAACTCGCTCGGTAACGATCCGTCGAGTGTTTTCCGCAAGGCCGCACGTTTGAAGATAATAGTCAGCCACCTCACGCACTGACCGCTGGTCCAGCTCCCGCGTTTCTTGATTCCACATCTCCTCGGCGAGTTCAATCAGGAGACCGCGGATCTGCGCGTTCGTCAGCATTGGCGCTTCTTGACGATCCAGAAGCTTTTCCGTTCTCTCGCGTTCGACGTAATTGTCGACTAGTTGCTCAAGCAAATTGCCGCTTCGTAGGACGCGCTGCCCCTTAAGTTCCAGATCTACCGCTCTCGAGACGAAGAAAGGCTTTGACCGAAGCGCCTCGTTAGACCCTTCAAACAGCTCTTCGATGTCAGAAACAAGCTGCTCACTACGAGGCTCGTCTAGTTGCTCTGCCTCGCAACGCTTACTGACATAGTCATCAAATTCGTCCTTTCCCCACTCCAGAATTTCCACAGGGATTTGACGCCATACGTGCGAGCCCAACGAAGACGACTTATTCGCACGGGCAACGAACTCCTGTTCGTAATACGTGCTTCGTGCTGACGCGATTAGGTGCCCGGTGCCGTCCAATTCCTCGATGAAAGCAGACAGTGAACTGAACGCATCGTCGTAGCCACCAACACCGAGCAGTTCATCAAAACCATCGATAATCGGAATTAGAAGGCCAGATCGAACCAACGGAGCTACTTCATGAAACGTAAGCGCAGCGCGTAGCTCATCTAATTCAGTTGCTAGTGCCTCATTAAATCGCGCCAGAGCCCGGCCCTGCGCGTTGACGTAAAGATAAAGACACTGGGTCTGGCCACGCGTATACGACTCACTCTGCATCTTCACCAGCTGCTTCAAGACGCTCGTTTTGCCAGTCCCTGCCTCCCCCGTGACCATTACCACGACAGTAGCATCGCTGTCAGCGCCCTCGGTTAAAGCTTTCTGCAGCACACCCAATGCTGGCTCGGCGTTGGCTTTGTCAAATCTTCGCGCTTTCGTTTCAACGAAGATCCGGTCCTTTTGCGCTTGCAGCGTCATCTTCGCCAGCGCAAGCAAATCAGCCATGTCGGGACTCGCCATGAACGCGCGATATGGCATGTTCTTATTCTCGAAACCAGCCTCGACACCGTTTTCCCGTGAAATAGCGAAATTAATCGTCCTCACGCGACCCCGGCGTGCGAATGAGGCGATCACAGATCGATTTTTCGGCATCAACTCTAAAGTGGTACCGGGATCTATGAATGGCGTAAGGTCGCGCTCCAGCCGCGTCATCCAGTAATCGAAAAACTGCTGATACTCGAGCCCGCTTGTACTCATTGGTCTAGACTCCAACTTGAACAATGCGAACGCCTTCGGCTTGCAAGCCATCGTCGTTGATCGCGGCGCCGGTTGCCCGCACTCTCAAAAGACAACAAACCTTACAAACTTTTGTCTTGATAGACGCCGCCATTAGCGCAGGCACCAAGTCGTCATCGTCTGTTGCGATCGCAAGCACAATCGGCTCGCTTTCGCAAAAATGCATTGCATCAACAGCCATAAGGGTATCGACCATTTTCTGGATCATCGCCGCACCGGCAGAGCGATACAATCCACGGAGGCGCAGTTGTTTTGCGGCTATTGACGTGGGCAGCGCCGGCAGATAGCGCACACCCGAAAGCAACCCACGGACATGGGATAAGCTAGCTAACACCCAGTTTCCTCGTCTGGTAAATCCGCCGCGCTCGTCTGTCCAGCCGCCGTAAATGCGGAACTGAACCTCCCTTATTCTGACGGGAAGTTGAGCGAGAGCTTGATCGACCCATGCCCTGATTTGTATCAGGTTGTCCGCGGCGTCTTTTGTCGTAATCTCATCTGAGGGCTTAATGTTGTCGTAATCCACCAGGACAACCGCATCAAGCTCTTCAATCGCGATATCACTTTCGTCGGCTGATTGCACGATCCTAGGTCTCAATCGTTCTTCTCGTTAACATATACCTAAAGGCTAACGCAGGGGTGCTGCGTTCACAATGGAGGACCTGCCGTGGACACGCGCGGCGTAGCTAGCACAGCGTTCCGCTGCAATCTTGAAAGCACTGCCCTCGGCACCCGCAGCGAACGGTTGATCGTGGCTACTCAAGTGCACGAACCCCTGTAGCTGCTACGAGCTGGAATTAAGACTCAGCCCGCGCTAAGTTGAACTACGGCAGGAGTCGGATTGCTGGCGAGGCGCACACTGTGATGCTCCTTACTTTGAAGGAAGCTGCCACTGCCGCAATACCAGCCATTCGTTCGCGAACTCGGTCTCGAGATCGGAGTCGCGGCCGGCGAGGAATTCGGGAAGCCCTTTGCAGCGCACTTCGAGGTCGCCGCGGTCGGCGAGCAGCGACTGCTTCACCTCGTCGCGCTGCCGGAGCACGGCACCGTTGTATTTGCCGAAATTCCTGGCGTAATCCTTGTCGTCCTTCGAATACGCGCGGATCATCAGCGCGAAGCGCTGGTCGAGCTCGTCGTGCAGCCTGCGGTGGCGCGATTGCCAGCCCGTGAACGCCTTTTCGTTCGCCGCTTTCATCGCCGGAAATGCCGTGCTGCACGCGTCGCGCAGCGCGAACACCGCCTGATAGCGTCCGTAAACCTCCAGCAGGCTGGTGCGATATTCGCTCGCCGTCACTGCCGCGCTCGCGGCAGCCGTGCATAGAAACGAGGCGACGAACGCCCCGGCCGTCCACCACCGACTGCGCATTTGGGAATCCGGAAAGGAATGGTTGCGCATTGTGCTACCGTTGATCGCACGAAACAACCCGACAGGACCGATGCAAAGTCTGAACCGCGCGAGCGCCGCCGGCAGCGACAGACCGATCCGCGTGAAACATCTCGGCCGCGCCGATTACGAGCCGACGTGGCGCGCGATGCAGTCGTTCACCGCCGCGCGCAGCGAGGAAACGCCCGACGAGCTGTGGGTGGTCGAGCACCCGCCGGTGTACACCGTCGGCGTCGCCGGACGCAGCGCGCACCTGCCTCGCGAGCGCATCGACATCCCGCTCGTACGCATCGACCGCGGCGGACAGATCACCTATCACGGACCGGGCCAGGTCGTCGTCTACCTGCTCCTCGACATGAAGCGGCGCGGGATCACCGTGAGGCCGCTGGTTAGGCTGATGGAGACCGCCGTGATAGACTCGCTCGCCGATTTCGGCATCGCGGCCGCCGGCCGGGTCGAAGCGCCCGGCGTCTACGTCGGCGCCGCCAAGATCGCAGCGCTGGGCCTGCGCGTCACCCGCGGGTGCTGCTATCACGGCCTCGCCCTCAACGTCGACATGGACCTCTCCCCTTTCAGCGACATCGACCCGTGCGGCTATCCGGGACTTTCGGTGACCCGGCTCAAGGACCTCGGTGTCGACGCGCCTTTTGAACTCGTCGCCGATAAAGTGACCCAACACCTGATGAGGCTGTTGAAATGAGCGCACCCGGCACGAAAGACGCTGCGCCCGACAAAGCACCCGGCGCAAAGCAGAAGGGTGCCGCGAAGACCTCGCGCATCCCGATCAAGATCGTCCCCGCCGAGCGGCTGAAGAAGCCCGGCTGGATCCGGGTGAAGCTCGGCGACCAGACGCGCTTTCACGAGATCAAGTCGATCCTGCGCGAGCAGAAGCTGCACACGGTCTGCGAAGAAGCGACGTGCCCGAACATCAGCGAGTGCTTCGGCAAAGGCACCGCGACCTTCATGATCCTCGGCGATCTGTGCACGCGGCGCTGCCCGTTCTGCGACGTCGCCCACGGCCGTCCGCTGCCGCCCGATCCGGAAGAGCCGCGGCATCTCGCCGACACGATCGCGGCGCTGAACCTGAAATACGTCGTGATCACGAGCGTGGACCGCGACGACCTGCGCGACGGCGGCGCGGGTCACTTCAAGGATTGCATCCGCGAAGTGCGGGCGCGTTCACCGAAGACGCGCATCGAGGTCCTGGTGCCCGATTTCCGCGGCCGCCTCGACGTCGCGCTCGATGTGCTGTCGGAATGCCCGCCGGACGTCATGAACCACAATCTCGAGACCGTGCCGCGGCTCTACAAGGAAGCGCGGCCCGGCTCGAATTACGCGCACTCGCTCAAGCTGCTGAAGGACTTCAAGGCGCGGTTCCCGGAGATCCCGACCAAGTCGGGCCTGATGGTGGGCCTGGGAGAGACCGACGAAGAGATCGTCGAAGTGATGCGCGACCTGCGCACGCACGACGTCGACATGCTGACGATCGGCCAGTATCTCCAGCCGTCGGCGCACCACCTGCCGGTGCGCCGTTACGTCGAGCCGAAAATCTTCGAGGAATGGACGCGCACCGCCGAAGCCCTGGGCTTCGTCCATGCCGCCTGCGGCCCGCTCGTGCGCTCGAGCTACCACGCCGACCAGCAGGCGCACGGAGCGGGGGTCGTTTAGACCTCAGGAGTACTACTTCAGATCAGGCGATCTGCCAGTCGCTGGTCACGGCTCCGCCGACATAGTGGCCGCTCGCGAGCGAGCCGCTGGTCGGGTCCATGTGCCACAGGAAGACCCGCTCATCGGTCCCGCCGGAACTGCGCCACAGCACGTCTGAGCTACCGTTGGCGTCCCGATCGCCGACTGCATCGACGATGCTCCACGTCGTGTCGACGCTGAACTGGTTACTGGCGCCGACATCCCCGACGCTGTCCATCAGCCACTCCAGGACCGTCCCGTCCGTGTGACGCCACATTACATCCGAGATGCCGTCGGCGTTGTAATCGCCTCTCGCGCTGACGAGACTCCCGGCGTTGTCGAGATGAGGCAGCGCCTTCTCTACGTGATTGCTCCCATCCATGAGCCACACGCTCACGTCGCCGTTCGTTTGGCGCATCACGAGATCGGACGTACCGTCGCCGTTGTGATCGGCGCTGCCGTCTAGAATCTGCCAATCGGCACCGAGATTGCCGGTATTGACGCCATTCACGCCGCCCGAGGCGTTCAGGAGCCAGACGAACACATCCCCATTGGTGTGGCGCCAGAGGACGTCGGCCCGGCCATCGGCCCGCCAGCGCCGTCGAGCTGCCAGATCAACGTGTGGCCGTCGTCGTTCCGCCACAGGATGTCCGACACACCATCGCCGTTGTAATCGCCTTTCGTCCCGACAATGTGCCAGTCGTTGCCCACGGCACCCGCGTTGTCGCCCGCGATGCCGCCCGCGTCGTCGAGAAGACGCCAGAAAAACACCGTGCCATCGGTATGCCGCCACAGCACGTCCGCGCGGCCGTCGGGGTAGTAGTCGCCCGGCGTGGGGCCGGCTCGCATCAGCACGTCGTCGAAGGCGAGACGCTCGATACCGCTCAGCGTGTCGGTGCCGTCGGGGCCGGTGACGACCAGATCGAGACCGATCTTGGTCACGGTGTAATCGTGCTTCAAACCCGCGAATTGCGCCGTGTCGAACCCGCTGCCGCCGACCAGCAGGTCGTCGCCGCCGCGGCCGATCAGGACATCGCCGCCGTCACCGCCGATGAGAACGTTGTTGCTCGCGTTGCCGGACAGCCGATCGTCACCGCCGCCGCCGATCAGGTTCTCGATGCGCAGCAGGGTATCGACGCCGTCCGGCGTCGACTGCCCGGTCGTGATCGTGAGGTCCAGAGAAACAGCGCCGCTGCTCGCGGCATATGAAACCGTGTCGCTGCCGCCGCCCCCCTCGTAGACATCGTTGCCGGCACTGCTGACGAAGAAATCGTTGCCGCTGCTGCCGAGCGGCCGGTCGTCGCCCGATGTGCCGGTGAGGGTTTGCGGCGCCACGACGGGGATCACGAAACTCTGGCTCACGCTCGCCGCGCTCGGATCGGTGGCGGTGACCGTCACCGTAGTCGAACTGCCGAGATCGTCCGGTCGCGCGAAGCCCGAGAACGTGCGCGTCGCGGCATCGAACTTCAGCCACGACGGCAGGCCCGCGACGCTGTAGGTCAGCGCGTCGCCGTCCGGGTCGCTGAACGTGTTTGCGTTTAGGGTATAGCCGAAGAACGCGTTCGGAGTCGCGGAGGCTGCCGGAATCCCGCCGCCCAGCACGCGAACGACCGCGAAGTCGTTGAACTCGACGTCGTCCTCGCGGCTCCAGCCGGCGCCGACGATGGCGCCGTCCTTTTGCACGACCAGGCTCGTAATGACGTCCCCCTGCGCGCCCAACGACCGGACGAGTATGCCGTCGCCGTCGAAGCTCGTGTCGAGCGTGCCGTTCGCGTTATAGCGCGCGAGCACGCTGTCGGTGTACGTGCCGTTGGTGGTATAGCCGCCGACGACGATCCTGCCGTCGGCTTGCAGGGTCACCGCGTTGATCACATCGTCGTTCGCGCCGATCGAGGTAACGACCTTGCCGCCGGTGCCGAAGGCGGTATCGAGGCTGCCGTCGGTGTTGTAGCGTGCGAGACCGAAATCGTAATGGCCGGACGTGCCGACCGTGCCCGCGACGATGATCTTGCCGTCCGATTGCAGCGCGAGGCCTTTGATCGTGATGATCGAGCCGCCGCTGTCGGTGCGAATGCCATCGCCGTCGAACGTCGAGTCGAACGTGCCGTTCGCGTTCAGCCGGTATATCATGCTCAGGCCCGCAGCGACGATCTTGCCGTCGTCCTGCAGTGCCATCGCGGAGCCTAAGCCTCCAATTGGAGCGATGACCTGGCCGTCGGCGTCGAAAGTGCTATCGATGGCACCACTGGCGTTGTAACGAACGACCAGCAGCCGAACCGTGTCGGTGAGCGCGCCCCCGGGGTTATGCCCGTCCGTGTTACCGACGGCGACGATCTTGCCGTCGGACTGCAACGCGACCGCCGCGAGGTCGCTGAAAGACGCGGAGTTCGGGTCGCCGTCGATCAGGCCTTGACGGCTGCCGTCATCTTCGTAACGCACAATCCCGTAATCTTGAGTAAGGCCGCCCACGCGGAAGAAGCCTGCGGTTACGATCCTGCCATCGGCCTGGATTGCGAGGCCGTGTATCTGGGAGGACAGAGCCGGATTGTCGAGGCGCCTGCCGTCGCCGTCGAACGTGGTATCGAGTGCGCCATCGGGGTTGTATCGCGCGAGTGCGAAGGTATATCCGACTCCAATAGAGCCCGCGCTCCCGTGCGACATGCTTCCGCCGACGACGATCCGGCCGGACGCATCCAGCGCGACGCCGAACGCCTGATCGTTCGCTTGAGGATCGACGGCAGTCGTTACGATCCCGTCGCCGCCGAAGCTCCTATCGAATGTGCCTGCTGCAGTGATTATGGGTGCGGCATTGCTCACGGTCGTCTCATATCAGCTTTTTAGACTTGCTCGGCCAGCTTCGCCTCGATCAACGCATCGAGCTTCGCGAAATCGGGCTCCCCGATGATCCGCGCCACCACGTTGCCCCGCTTGTCGATGACGATCGAGGTCGGGGTGAGCTTCACGTCGCCGAACGCTTTCGCGATCTCACCCAGCGGGTCGAGCGCCACGCGGAACGGCAGCGCGTTCTTCTCGGTGTAGTTGAGGACATAGTTCGGCGGGTCGTAGCGCATCGCGACCGCGATGAACTCGAAGCCGCGCGGCTGGTACTTCTTGTACGTCGTCACCATCCGCGGCATTTCCTTCATGCACACCACGCAATCGGTCGCCCAGAAGTTGACCAGCACCACGCGGCCGCGCAGGTCCCGGGTCGTCAGGCGCTCGCCCTTGATCGAGGTGAAAGCGACCGCCGGCGCCGCCGTCGTCGCGAACAGCGCGCGATACCCGGCGTAGCCGGCGACGGCCAGCACGAGCAGGCCTAGAATGAGAGGGCGCGATTTCATGCCGCGTCAAAGGGGGATCGATGGGTCGGATACTGATTCTACTGGCGTGCCTGGCTGCGGGCTCCGCCGTCGCCGCGGGCGTCGCAGGCATCAGCAACAGCGAAGCGTCATCGGGTTTGAAGCAGGCGCTCACCGATGGTTCCGCGGCTGCGGTCGCCCAGCTCGGAAAGGAAGGCGGGTTTCTCAACAATCCCAAGGTAAAGATCCCCCTGCCGCCTGCGCTCCAGCGCGTCGAGAGCGCACTGCGCTTCGCCGGCATGAAGCGCCAGGCGGACGAGCTCGTGGTCGCGATGAACCGCGCCGCCGAGGCGGCGGTGCCCGAAGCGAAGACGCTGCTCGTCGATTCGGTGAAGAAGATGACCGTGCAGGACGCCAAAGGCATCCTCACCGGCGGCGACACCGCCGCCACCGACTACTTCAAGCGCACCACCCAATCGCAGCTCACCACGCGCTTCCGGCCGATCGTGAAGAAGGCGACCGATCAGGTCGGGCTGGCGCAGCAGTACAACAACCTCGCCGGGCAGGCGGCGCAGCTCGGGCTCGTCCGCGAGCAGCAATCGACGATCGAAGGCTACGTCACTGAGAAAGCGCTCGACGGACTGTATCTCATGATCGCGGAACAGGAGAAGGCATTTCGTGCCAATCCGATGGGCGCGGCGAGCGATATTGTCAAGCGCGTCTTCAGCGCCGCGAAGTGACGGTTGTCGCGACCGCGACAACCGTCATCCCCGCGAACGCGGGGATCCATTTTGACGTTGGAGGCTCCGAAAATGGATTCCCGATAGTCCCGCTACCGCGGTTCGGGAATGACGGCTTCTCAGTGCGCCTTTTCCCAGTTCGGCCCGACGCCGACCTCGACCACCAGCGGCACCGCGAGCTCCGCCACGCCGGTCATGAGCTTCGGCAGCTCTTCCCGCACCCGTTCGACTTCCGCGTCGGGCACTTCGAGCACCAACTCGTCGTGCACCTGCATGATGAGCCTGGTGCCGAGCGTTTCGCTCTCCAGCCAGTCCTGCACGCGGATCATCGCGAGCTTGATGAGGTCCGCGGCGGTGCCCTGCATCGGCGCGTTGATCGCCGCGCGCTCGGCCGCCTGGCGGCGCATCGGGCTGCCGCTGCGGATCTCCTGCAGCCATAGCCTGCGGCCGAACACCGTTTCCACAAAGCCCTGCTTGCGCGCGAGCTCGCGCGTGCGCTGCATGTACTCCGCGACGCCCGGATAGCGCGCGAAATACTTGTCCATGTACTGCTGCGCCGCCGAGCGCTCGATGTCGAGCTGCCTCGACAGCCCGAATGCCGACATGCCGTAGATCAGCCCGAAGTTGATCGCCTTGACGTGGCTGCGCTGCTGCGAGGTGACGTCCGATTCGGGACACCCGAACACTTCCGACGCGGTCGCGCGATGGATGTCTCGCCCTTCCGCGAACGCGCGCAGCAGGCTCTCGTCGCGCGAGATGTGCGCCATGATGCGCAGCTCGATCTGCGAATAGTCGGCCGACACGATCTGCGAGCCCTGCACCGGGATGAAAGCCTCGCGGATGCGGCGCCCTTCGGTCGTGCGGATCGGTATGTTCTGGAGGTTGGGGTCGCTGCTCGAGAGCCGCCCGGTCACCGCCACCGCCTGCGCGTAGGACGTGTGCACGCGGCCGGTCGCCGGGTTGATCATGTCGGCGAGCTTGTCGGTGTACGTCGACTTGAGCTTCGACAGCCCGCGGTACTCGAGGATGAGCTTGGGCAGCGGATGATCGAGCGCGAGCTGCGCGAGCACGTCCTCGTCGGTCGACGGCGTGCCCGACGGCGTCTTCTTGATGACGGGCAGCCCCGCCTTGTCGAACAGGATGTCCTGGATCTGCTTCGGCGAGTTCAGGTTGAACGGCTGCCCCGCCTGCTCGTGCGCGCGGCGCTCGACGTCCATCATCTTGCCGCCGAACTCGCGCGAGAGCTCCGCGAGGTGCTTCACGTCGAGCAGCACGCCGTTGCGCTCCATCGTCGCGAGCACGCTCATGACCGGCATCTCGATCTCGCGGTAGATGCGGCAGAGCTTCTCGTCGTTCTCGACCTGCGGCGCCATGCAGCGATGCAGCCGCAACGTGATGTCGGCGTCTTCCGCCGAGTAGCTCGTCGCGGTCTCGACGCTCACCTGCTCGAACGGGATGCGCTTGGCGCCCTTGCCCGTGACCTCGTCGTAGGTCGTCGTCTTGAGCTGCAGATGCCGCTCGGCGAGGTTGTCCATGTCGTGCGACTTGTGGCTCTCCAGCACGTACGACTGGAGCAGCGTGTCGTGCTGCACGCCCGCGAGCCGGATGCCGCGATTGGCGAGCACCTGCACGTCGTACTTCACGTTCTGCCCGACCTTGGGCCTGGTGGAGTCCTCGAGCCACGGCTTCAGGCGCTCGAGCACGAGGGATTCGGTGAGTTGCTCCGGCGCGCCGGCGTAGGTATGCGCGACCGGGATGTAGGCCGCGCAGGCGCGCTCGACCGACAGCGAGAGGCCGACGATCTGTGCGCGGAAGGGATCGATGTTCGTGGTCTCGGTGTCGAAAGCGGCGATCTCCGCGCCTTCGAGGCGCAGCACCCACGAGTTGAGCTGCTCTTCGGTGAGCACGGTCTCGTAATCGCACGCTTCGGCCGCGCGCGGCGTGATGATCGACGCCGCCGCTTCGACGACCGCTTGGCGGTCCGCTTCGTCGCCGCCGTCGCGAAGCTCGCGCAGCCACGTCTTGAACTCGTAGCGCTCGAACAGCGTGGCGAGGGTCGTCTTGTCCTGCGCCGCGATCGCGAGCTGCTCCGGCGTGACGTCGAGCGGCACGTCGCATTTGATCGTGAGCAGCTCGCGAGCCGTCGGCAGCCAGTCGAGCTTCTTGCGGAGGTTCTCGCCGACCACGCCGCCGATCTCGCTCGCGCGCTTCATGATCTCGTCGAGCGAGCCGTACTGCGCGATCCACTTGCACGCGGTCTTCGGCCCGACTTTGTCGACGCCGGGGATGTTGTCGATGGTGTCGCCGATCAGCGTGAGGTAATCGAGGAACTGCGGCGGCCTCACGCCGAACTTCTTCTCCACGCCTGCTTCGTCGAGCGTCTCGTTCGACATCGTATTCACGAGGCAGACGTTGGGCGACACGAGCTGCGCCATGTCCTTGTCGCCGGTCGAGATGATGACGCGCATGCCGCGCGCTTCGGCCTGCTTGGTGAGCGTGCCGATGACGTCGTCCGCTTCGACGCCGCCGACGACCAGCAGCGGCCACCCCATCGCTCGGATCGTGGTGTTGAGCGCCTCGACCTGGAACGTGAGGTCGTCGGGCATCGCTTCGCGCGTCGCCTTGTACTCGCTGTACATGTCGTCGCGGAAGGTCTTGCCTTTGGCGTCGAGGACCACGGCGCTATAATCCGCGCGCGTATCGTTGTGCAGCTTGCGCAGCATGTTGATCACGCCGTAGATCGCGCCGGTCGGCTCCCCGCGCGTGTTGCGCAGGTCGGGCAGGGCGTGAAAGGCGCGGTACAGATACGACGAGCCGTCGACGAGCAGCAGAGTCTTCATTGAAGGACGGTGAAAAGTGAAACGTGAGGCGTGAAACGCGTTTCACGTTTCACATTTCACGTTTCACGACAGGATATGACTGACAAATTCCCGCACCCGCTTGCGCCCGAATTGAGCCAGAAATCGTGGGCGGCGCGCGAAGCATATCGGGTGCTCGGTATTATGGCAGAGTTCGTCCAGGCGACCGAGAAGCTCGCCGCGATCAGGCCTGCCGTGAGCTTCTTCGGGAGCGCGCGCACCGCGCCCGGACACCCCTATTACACGCTCGCCGAGGAGACCGCGCGCCTGCTCTCGGACTCGGGCTTCAGCGTGATCTCGGGCGGCGGGCCCGGCATCATGGAAGCCGCCAACAAGGGCGCTTACGAAGGCAAGAGCCCGAGCGTCGGCCTGAACATCCAGCTCCCGCACGAGCAGCAATCGAACCTGTACCAGGACGTCTCGCAGAACTTCCACTATTTCTTCGCCCGCAAGGTGATGTTCGTGAAGTTCGCGATGGCGTACGTGGTGTTTCCCGGCGGCTTCGGCACGCTCGACGAGGTGAGCGAAGCGCTGACGCTGGTGCAGACCGGCAAGACGCGCAAGATGCCGATCATCCTCGTCCACGAGCCTTTCTGGCGCGGGATGATCGACTGGTTCCGCGCCACGCTGGTCGCCGAAGGCATGATCTCGCCGGAGGACATGGGTTTGATCCAGCTCATCGACGAGCCGCGCTCGGTCGTAGAAGCGATATTCGATTACTACGAGAAGCGCGGATTCCAGCCGTCGCAGGCCGAGGAAGAGATACTGCTCAACCTGTGAGCGGTACGGATCGTGCTTTGAGATTCGGTGTGCATCGCGGATAATCGAGCGATCAAGGAAGGTTCATGCGCACACTATTCGCCACATTGCTGCTCGGGTTAGCGCTGCCCGTTCTGGCCCAGTCTCCGAACGACCGCGCGCTGCCCTCGCAGACTCCCGCCCAGAAAGCTCCCGCCGGGAAGCCGTTCACCCGCGGCAACCAGCAGCTCCAGCCGATTCCGGAGCCGCCGCCCCCGCCGCCGGGAATGGAGCTCGACCCGTCGCTCGAGCCGCAGGTCACGATCCAGCGTCGCGCCGATCAGACGGTCGAGGAATACCGCCTCAACGGCCGGCTCTACATGGTCAAGGTGACGCCCAGCCACGGCGTGCCGTACTACCTCATCGATAACGTGGGCCGCGGCGAGTTCGTGCGCTACGACAACTACGACACGATGACGCGCCCCCCGATGTGGGTGCTCTTTCAGTGGTGAACACGCGCTGAATTGTCCGTCTACACCACCGTCACCCCCGAGCAGCTCAGCGTCTGGCTCGGCCAGCACAACGTCGGCACCCTCGTCGACCTTAAAGGCATCTCCGCCGGCATCGAGAACACGAATTATTTCGTGACCACGACGGCGGGGCGCTACGTGCTCACGCTGTTCGAGAAGCTCACGCCCGCCGAGCTTCCGTTCTATCTGAACCTCATGGCGCACCTCGCGGACCACGGCATTCCGAGCGCGCGTCCGATCCCGGACCTCGAAGGCGAGCTCCTCGGCGAGCTCAACGGCAAGCCGACGGCGCTCGTGTCCTTCCTGCCGGGCAAGGATATCGAGCAGCCCGGTCTTTCTCATTGCCGCGCGGTCGGAACGGTGCTCGCCCGCATCCACCGCGCGGGCACGAGCTACCTCGCACGCATGGAGAATCCGCGCGGTCTGAAATGGTGGCAGGCGGTGACGCCGGAGATCGCGGGCTTTCTCCCGCCCGATGACGCCGCGCTCCTCAGGAGCGAAGTGGATCTGCAGGCGTCGCAGCGCTTCGCCGACCTGCCCGCCGGCGCGATACATGCCGACCTCTTCCGCGACAACGCGCTGTTCGAAGGCGAGCGCATCTCCGGCGTCATCGACTTCTATTTCGCGTGCACCGACGCCTTCCTGTTCGATGTCGCGGTCTGCGTCAACGACTGGTGCGTGAATCCCGGCGGCGACGTCGACGAGCAGCGCAGCACCGCGCTGACCGACGCCTATCGCGCGATCCGGCCGTTCACCGCGCACGAGCGGGAGGCTTGGCCCGTCATGCTGCGTGCGGCGGCGCTACGCTTCTGGATATCGCGCCTTTACGACTTCCACCTGCCCCGCCCCGGCGAGCTCACGCACGCCAAGGACCCGAAGCACTTCCAGCGCATCCTCGAACGGCACCTCGCGCATCCGCGCGCGCTGTCCGCCTGAAGTACCATACGGGCTCTCGCGCGCCCGACCTGCAAAGATAACGATGCACCCCAGAACAGTCCGCGCCGGTCACGGCTGGATGTGGATCAAGCAAGGTTTCGCGCTGTTCAAAGCGAGTCCCGCCGGGTGGCTCGCGATCGTGCTGCTGCTCTTCGCCGGCACCAGGCTGCTCGCCGTGGTGCCGCTGCTCGGCCTGCTGTTCGTGCTGCTGATGCCGCTCTTCATCGCCGGTGTGATGGAAGGCTGCCGGGCGCTCGAGCGCGGAGAGCCGCTCGTGCTGGCGCATCTGGCCTGCGGCTTCCGCCGTAACGCCGCTCATCTGGTCACGGTCGGCGGCGTGTCGCTCGTGGGCAATCTGGGCGTCATGATGGTCGTGAACGCGATCGGCGGCGAGGCGATGTCGGCGCTGAAGGCCGCCGCACAGGCCGGCCGTGCCGCCGGTGCGACGCAGGACGCGCAGGCCGTCTCGAGCGCGCTGCTCATCGGCATGCTCCTCTCGCTGCCGCTTCTCATGGCGATCTGGTACTCGCCGCTGCTCGTCTATTTCCGGGACATGACCGCGCTGGCGGCGATGAAATCGAGCATCGTCGCGTGCGCCAGGAACGCGCCCGCGCTGCTGGTCTACGGGGTGGCGGTGCTGGGCGGGATGTTCCTCGCGATGCCTTTCGCGCTGGCGCTGCGCGTGCCGGACTTCGCCGTCTGGCTCCTCGCGCCGATCCTGCTGCCCTCGCTGTACGCGAGCTACAAGGACATCTACGAGACCGAGCCCGATCCGCAGCCCGAGGCTTGAAAAGGCGTGTCGAACCGCCAAGGACGCAAAGGAAAGCTAAACATCGCGCACTCCTGACGCCGCGACGTTAGTTAAATGGCGTCCTTTGCGTCCGTGGCGGTTAAATTGCTTTTGGCTTTCAGGCCGGAGCCAAATTCGCGTACTCGAGCATCAGCCACTTCAGCCCCGCGTCGCGGAAGTTGACCTGCACCCGCGCGTCGGCGCCGCGGCCTTCGGCGCTGACGATCACGCCGGTGCCGAACTTCGCGTGCTTGACGTTCTGCCCGATCTTCCACGGCAGGCCGTTGTCGATGTTGCCGATGTCGACCACGCGCGGCTGCACCGGGATGTTCCCCGAGTAGCCGCGGTTGCCGAAGAACGACGGCGCGAGCGGACGCGGCGCGGCTTTGGTCCGACGCATGAGCTCGCCGGGGATCTCCAGGAAGAAGCGCGACGCGACGTTGAAGCGCGTCTGTCCGTGCAGCATGCGGCTTTGCGCGAAGGTGAGATGGAGCTTGCGGCGCGCGCGCGTGAGCGCGACGTACATGAGCCTGCGCTCCTCCTCCAGCCCCTCCTCCTCCTGGGCGCTGTTCTCGTGAGGGAACAGGCCTTCTTCCATGCCGCTGATGAAGACGGTGTGGAATTCCAGCCCTTTCGCCGAATGCACCGTCATGAGCTGCAGCGCGTCGGAGCCGGCGATCGCCTGGTGCTCGCCCGCTTCCAGCGCGGCATGCGCGAGAAAGGCGGTGAGGTCGTCGGGCTCCTCGACGCCTTCGACGATCGGCTGAACGTCGCGTTCGGTGATGAACGACGCCGCGGCATTCACCAGCTCGTTCAGGTTCTCGATGCGCTCGGCGCCTTCGCGCTCGGTCTTGTAGTGCTGCTTGAGCCCGCTCGCGTCGATCACGTGCTCGATCACCTGGGGAAGGGCCTGACCCGAGGTCGCGATGCGCATGTTCTCGATGAGCCGCACGAATCCCGCGACGCTCGCGGAAGCCTTGGCCGCAAGCGTGTTCGCGCATGCTGCGGCCCACATCGTAATGCCGCGCGTGCGCGAGACCTCCGCGATCTGCTCGACGCTTTTCGCGCCGATGCCACGCGTCGGGAAGTTGACGATGCGCATGAACGCGCCGTCGTCGTCGGCGTTCGCGACGAGCCGCAAGTAGGCGAGCGCGTGCTTGATCTCCTGGCGCTCGAAGAAGCGCAGGCCGCCGTACACCCGGTACGGGAGCGACGCGTTGAAGAGCGCGTGCTCGATCACCCGCGACTGCGCGTTCGAGCGGTAGAGCACCGCGATGTCGGACAGGTCGACGCCCTCGCTCTTGAGCGACCGCACTTCCTGGACGATGTGCGCGGCCTCGTCGAGATCGGTCGCGGCCTCGTACACGCGCAGCGGCTCGCCCTTGCCTTCGGACGTCCACAGGTTCTTGCCGAGGCGCTTGCGGTTGTGCGCGATCAGCGCGTTCGCGGCGTCGAGAATGTGACCGTGCGAGCGATAGTTCTGCTCGAGCTTGATCACGCGATCGATCTGGAAGTCGCGCTGCAGGTACTGCATGTTCGCGGTGTTCGCGCCGCGAAAAGCGTAGATCGACTGGTCGTCGTCGCCCACCGCGAAGATGGTGTTCTGCTGGCCCGCGAGAAGCTGCAGCCAGCGATACTGCAGCTTGTTGGTGTCCTGGAACTCGTCGACGAGGATGTGACGGAAGCGCGCGCGGTAATGATCGCGCAGCGTCTCGTTGCGCGAGAGGAGCTCGTAACAGCGCAGCAGCAGCTCGGCGAAATCGACCGCGCCTTCGCGCTGGCACTGGGCCTCGTACTCGGCGTAGACCTGCACCATCTTCTCGGCGAAATCGTCGTAGGCGTCGGCGTCCTTCGGCCGCCTGCCTTCTTCCTTGTTGCCGTTGATGAACCAGACGGCCTGCCGCGGCGGATACAGGTCCTCGTCGAGGTTCATGCTCTTCACGATGCGCTTGACCATCGCGAGCTGGTCCTGCGAATCCATGATCTGGAAGAGGCTCGGCAATCCCGCGTCGCGCGCATGCGTGCGCAGCATGCGGTTGCACAGCCCGTGGAACGTGCCGACCCACATGCCGCGCGTGTTGATCGGCAGCATCGCCGAGATGCGGGTGAGCATCTCCTTCGCCGCCTTGTTGGTGAAGGTGACCGCGAGCAGACCGTGCGGGCTGACCTGCCCGGTTTGTATGAGCCACGCGATGCGGGTGGTGAGCACTCGCGTCTTGCCGCTGCCGGCGCCGGCGAGGATGAGCGCCGACTGGTTCGGCAGCGTGACGGCTTCGAGCTGGCGCTCGTTCAGGCCTTCGAGGAAATGGGGGGACATGCGGACCGGCGTGGGAGAAACCACGCCGATTATACCGACGTGGCGATCAGCCACGTCGTCCCGGACCTGTGCGCGATAGCGCACGTGATCCGGGACCCATTTTGACTTTGCAGTACTTCAAAATGGATCCTGGCCTTCGCCAGGACGACGCGTCGCGCCGAATGGGTTCCCGCCTTCGCGGGAACGACGATTATTGCGGCTGCGCTTGGGGGAACCCGATGCGCCGCAGCCGCTCGGCGAGTATCGAGGCTTCAGCGGCGTCCGGCATCGACTCGATGCGCACGTCGTACCCCTGGCCGGCGACCGCGATCGTCGCGGGAAAGCCCGATTCGCGCAGCTTGTCGCGCAGCGCGTTGGCCGCCGCTTCGTCGGGCGCCGAGGCGACTTTCACGAGCGCGGTGCCGCCCGCGCGCGAACCGCCCATCTTCGGGAAGATCTCGGTCTCGTCGGACCATTCCTTGACCTGCTGCGGCGTGACGTTCGAAGGCGGCTGCGCACGTCCGGTTCGGGGAGCGATGTAGAACGAGTTGGGCTCGGTCATCTGGAACTGCGCGGCGCCGTGGCTCACCGTGATGCGCCCTTCGAGCAGACAGACGATGTCGCGATCGCTTTCGGACTTGCCCCACACGTCGGTGCCGCGGATACCCGCGGTGATCGCGTTGACCTTGACGTTCACCTCACGCTGCGCGCCCGACTTGTTGAGGAGACCGGTCGTAAAGCGGAACGCGCCGCGCACCACGTCCAATGTCGCGCTCACGACGCCGCCCTTGCCGGCGCCTTTTTGGGCGAGGTTGTCGACCTCGAGCATGCCGGACTCGCCGAGCTTGACCGTGCTGCCCTCGGCCATGCGCAGGGTCGCCCGCCCGCCGTCGCCGGTGTGCACCTTCTCCTTGTTGCTGAGCGCCATGCCGACGGTCAGAGGCTCGCGGCGTCCGTTCGCGCGCTCGACCCACGCGGGGCTCAGAACCGATTCGACGGTGAGCACTGCGGCGCCGGCAGCGGCGAAGACGTTCTTAGCGGCCAGCGCGAGCACGGCGGCGGCGATGAGACGGCGCATGGTCACAGCTCCCCTGATGTGGAACAGAGTGGGATATACGCGCCGGGCTGCGAAATCGATGCGGTTATAATTGTGATTTTTCACCACTTTTACCGACTTTTCCCAGTATGCAGCAGAGATACAACCCGCACGTCGTCGAACGCGACGCTCAGAAATCCTGGGAAGACTCGGGCGCGTTCCGAGCCGTCGAAACAACGGACAAACCGAAGTACTACTGCCTGTCGATGTTCCCGTATCCCTCGGGCAAGCTGCATATGGGACACGTGAGGAACTATACCATAGGGGATGTGCTCACCCGTTATCACCGCATGAAGGGTTACAACGTCATGCAGCCGATGGGGTGGGACGCCTTCGGCCTCCCGGCCGAGAACGCGGCGATGGCGAACGGCGTGCCGCCGGCGAAGTGGACGTACGACAACATCGCGTACATGAAGAAGCAGCTCAAGTCGCTCGGCCTCGCCATCGACTGGAGCCGCGAGCTCGCCACCTGCACACCCGAGTACTACCGCTGGAACCAGTGGTTCTTCCTGCGCATGCTGGAGAAAGGCATCGCGTACAAGAAGACCGGCGTCGTCAACTGGGATCCGGTCGACCAGACGGTGCTCGCCAACGAGCAGGTGATCGACGGCAAGGGCTGGCGCACCGGCGCGACGGTGGAGAAGCGCGAGATCCCGATGTACTACCTCGCGATCACCCGATACGCCGACGAGCTCCTCTCGGCACTCGACACCCTGCCCGGCTGGCCCGAGCGGGTGAAAGCGATGCAGGCGAACTGGATCGGGAAGTCTCATGGGGTCCGGTTCGCCTTCTCGTATACGCTCGACGGCAAGGACGACAAGCTCTGGGTGTTCACCACCCGTGCCGACACCATCATGGGCGTCACGTTCGTCGCCGTCGCCGCCGAGCATCCGCTTGCGCAGCGCGCGGCGCAAGGCAATCCCGAGCTCGCCGCGTTCATCGACGAGTGCAAGCGCGGCAGCGTGATGGAAGCCGACCTCGCGACCATCGAGAAGAAAGGCATGCCGACCGGCATCAAGGTCATGCATCCGCTCACCGCCGAGCCGGTCGAGGTCTGGGTCGGCAACTACGTGCTGATGGGTTACGGCGAAGGCGCGGTGATGGCGGTGCCGGCGCACGACCAGCGCGATTTCGAGTTCGCGACGCAGTACAAGCTGCCGATCAGGGAAGTCATCAAGCCGAAGGACGGCGAGCTCGAGCTGCCTTTGAAAGAGGCGTACGTCGACTACGGCGTCAACATCAACTCGGGCAAATACGACCGATTGGAGTACCAGCAGTCGGTCGATGCGATCGCAGCGGACCTCGCGGCCAAAGGCCTCGGCGAGAAACGCGTGCTCTATCGCCTGCGCGACTGGGGCATCTCGCGCCAGCGCTACTGGGGCTGCCCGATCCCTATCGTGCACTGCCCGACGTGCGGCGACGTGCCGGTGCCCGACGAGCAGCTCCCCGTCGTGCTGCCCGAAGACTGCGTGCCGGACGGTCACGGCAACCCGCTCAACAAGCGCGCCGATTTCGTGAACACCAAGTGCCCGAAGTGCGGCGCGGACGCCAGGCGCGAGACCGACACGATGGACACCTTCGTCGATTCGTCGTGGTATTACCACCGCTTCGCGTGCGCCGATGAGGACGAGTCGATGGTCGACGCGCGCGTCGACTACTGGCTGCCGGTCGACCAGTACATCGGCGGCATCGAGCACGCCATCCTGCACCTGCTCTACTCGCGCTTCTGGACCAAGGCGATGCGCGACCTCGGGCTCGTCAAGATCGACGAGCCGTTCGACAACCTGCTCACGCAAGGGATGGTGCTGAACGAGATCTTCTTCCGCAAAGCCGGCGAAGGCGCGCGCCTCGTGTATTACAACCCGGCGGAAGTCGAGCTCACCTTCGACGACAAAGGCAACCGCACCGGCGCCAAGCTGATCGCCGACGGCCAGCCGGTGGAGTCGCAGGGCATCGGCACGATGTCCAAGTCGAAAAACAACGGCGTGGACCCGCAGGCGCTGATCGAGCAGTACGGCGCCGACATCGCGCGCTTCTTCATGATGAACACCTCGCCGCCCGAGGACACGCTGCTCTGGAAAGACGACGGCGTCGCCGGGGCGGCGCGCTTCCTGCGCCGCCTGTGGACGTTCGGCTACGACCTTTCGCAGATGGCGCCGGCCGGCGCGCTGCCGGCGTCGCTCGCGCCCGGGACCGCCGCCATGCGCCTCGAAGTGCACGCGCAGGTGAAGCAGGCGAACTACGACATGTCGCGCCACCAGTTCAACACGGTCGCGACCGCAGGCATGAAGATCCTGAACGCGCTCGAAGCCGGCAGGAACGCAACCGACGCCGCGCCGGTGCTGCACGAAGGCTTCAACCTCCTGCTGCGCCTGCTCTCGCCGATCACGCCGCACGTCAGCCATCAGCTCTGGCAAGATCTCGGGTACGGCGGCGACATCCTGACGGCGCCGTGGCCCGAGCACGATCCGGCCGCGCTGGTGCAGGACGAGATCGAGCTCGTGGTGCAGGTGAACGGCAAGAAGCGCGGCGACGTGCGAGTGCCGCGCGAAGCGGACAAGAAAGCGATCGAGGCGCTGGTGCTCGCCGACGCGAACGTGCAGAAGTTCGTCAACGGCCAGGCGATCAAGAAGGTCGTGGTCGTGCCGGGAAGGCTCGTCAATGTCGTGGTTTAAGGCCGCCGCGCTTTGCCTGTTGCTCGCCGCCTGCGGCTTCCAGCCGCGCGGCGCCGCCACGCTGCCGTTCGAGAACCTCTACGTCGAGGCGCCGCGAGGCTCGGTCTTCGCCGCGCAGTTGAAGCGCGTCGTCAGCACCGGCAGCAAGACGCGCATCGCCTCGCGTCCCGAGGAGGCCGACGCGACGCTGCAGGTGATGAACGAGTTCCGCGAGAAAGAGATCCTGTCGCTGTCCGCGGGCGGCCGCGTGCGCGAGTTCCAGCTTCGCTATCGTCTCCAGTACCAGGTGTACGACAAGCAGAAGAACCTGATCGCCGAGCCCGGCGAGATCGTGCTGCGCCGCGACTTCTCGTTCGACGACCAGGCCCAGCTCTCCAAGGAAGGCGAGGAAGCGCTGCTCTATCGCGACATGCAGAACGACGCCGTGCACCAGCTCGTGCGGCGCCTGCAGGCGGTGGCGAACGCGAAGGTGAACGGTAACGGCGGCGCCAAGACCGAAGGCAAGCTCTAGGATCGCGGCGTGCGCATCACCACCGAACAGCTCCAGCCCCATCTGCGCGAGCTGCAACCGCTCTACACCGTGCACGGGGCGGAGACGCTGCTCGCGCTCGAAGCCGCCGATCGCGTCCGCGCCGCGGCGCGCTCGCAAGGCTACGCCGAGCGCGAGGTGCTGACGGTGGAGTCGGGCTTCCAGTGGTCGGAGCTCGCGATGGCGGGAAGCGCGCAGTCGCTTTTCGCATCGAGAAAGCTGCTCGAGCTGCGCATCCCCAACGGCAAGCCCGGCGTGGAAGGCGGCAACGCGCTGCAGGAATTCTGCAAGCGCCTTCCCGAAGAGACGGTGACGCTGATCCAGCTTCCCGAGATCGACTGGCGCGCGCAGAAAGCGGCGTGGTTCGACGCGCTCGCCGCAGCGGGCGTCATGGTCGAAGCGCGGCTCGTCACGCGCAACGCGCTGCCGCAGTGGCTCGCGGGCAGGCTGAAAGCGCAGAAGCAGGAAGCCGATGCCGATACGCTCGCGTTCATCGCCGAGCGGGTCGAAGGCAACCTCATGGCCGCATACCAGGAAGTGCAGAAGCTCGCGCTCCTGTTTCCGCCGGGCCGCCTCTCGTTCGAGCAGGCGCGCGAGGCGGTGCTCGACGTCGCGCGCTACGACGTCGACGAGATCGGGCTGGCGATGCTCGAAGGGGACGTTTCGAGGCTGGTGCGCATGTTCGAAGGCCTCAAAGCCGAAGGCGCGCCGCCGCCCTTCGCGCTGTGGCAGCTCACCGAAGTGATCCGCGCGCTCGGGCGCGTGGTGAGCTTGACCGCGGGCGGCCGCCCGATCGCGGTCGCCTTGCGCGAGGCGCGCATCTACGGTCCGAGACAATCCCATTTCCAGTCGTGCTACTCGCGCTTTACCCCGCAGGACATCGCCGAAGCGCTCGCCCACGCCGCCGCCATCGATCGCATCATCAAGGGCCTCGACAAGGGCGACCTGTGGGACGAGCTGCTGCACCTCGCGCTGCGCTTCGCGCGCGCCGGCGGCCCCGCAACCCGGCCTCGCCGACCCGCTGCGACCACCGCCTAAACCCTTCCCGCCGCGACGGTTTTCGCGGACCGCCTGCGGGCGCAATCAGATATTATTCAAGCCATGGACGTTCAGACTTACATGCACGGTGTCGGCCGCGAAGCGCGCGCTTCTTCGCGCGTGCTGGCGAAGGCCGAGACCGCCGCCAAGAACCTCGCCCTGACCGCGACCGCGGAAGCGATCAGGCGCACGCAAGCCGCGCTGCTCGCCGCCAACGCGCAAGACGTCGAAGCGGCCCGGGCGCGCGGCCTCGACAGCGCCGCGATCGACCGCCTGACCCTCACCGACAAGAGCATCGCGGCGATGGCCGACGGCCTCGAGCAGGTCGCGAAGCTGCCGGATCCCATCGGCGAGATCATGAACATGCGCTTCCGTCCCTCGGGCATACAGGTCGGGCAGATGCGCGTGCCGCTGGGAGTCATCGGCATCATCTACGAATCGCGTCCCAACGTGACGGCGGACGCCGCGGCGCTGTGCCTGAAATCGGGCAATGCCGCGATCCTGCGCGGAGGCTCCGAAGCGATCCATTCGAACCAGGCGATCGCAGCGTGCATCCACGAGGGGCTGCGCAAGGCCGGGCTGCCGGAGACCGCGGTGCAGGTGATCGAGACCACCGACCGCGCCGCGGTCGGCGAGCTCATCACAATGCAGGACTGCGTCGACGTCATCGTGCCCCGCGGCGGCAAGAGCCTGATCGAGCGCCTCCAGCGCGAGTCGCGCATCCCCATGATCAAACACCTCGACGGCATCTGCCACGTCTACATCGACGACGCGGCGGACATGGAGAAGGCGGTGCGCGTCGCCGACAACGCCAAGACCCAGCGCCTCGGCACGTGCAACACCATGGAGACGCTGCTCGTCGCGCGCGGCGTCGCGAAGAAAGTTCTGCCGCGCCTGGCGAAGATCTACACCGACAAGGGTATCGAGCTTCGCGGCGACGACGAGGCGCGGGCGATCGTGCCGCAGATGCTGCCGGCGTCGGAAGAAGACTGGTACACCGAATACCTCGCGGCCATCCTGTCGGTGCGCATCGTCGCGGGGCTCGACGAAGCGCTCGACCATATCGCCACGTACGGCTCGCAGCATACCGACGCGATCGTGACCGAAGACTTCAGCCGCGCCCGCCGCTTCATCCGCGAAGTCGATTCGAGCTCGGTGATGATCAACGCCTCCACGCGCTTCGCCGACGGGTACGAATATGGCCTCGGTGCGGAGATCGGAATCTCGACCGACAAGCTGCACGCGCGCGGCCCGGTGGGTCTGGAAGGACTCACGTCGCTGAAGTGGGTCGTCGTCGGAGACGGCCACATCCGACAGTAAGGCGTGAACGGGTGAACGGGTAGTTCGAGCGTAAGCAACAGTTACCTCATGTTTTACCGACAGCACACCCGTTCACCTGTTCACTCGTTCACCCGTTCACGCTTTTGACAAAACCGATGAGCAAAACAATAGAAGTCAAAGTCCCCGACATCGGCGACTTCAAGGACATCCCAGTCATCGAAGTGCTGGTGAAGCCGGGCGACACGATCGGCAAGGAAGACACGCTGGTCACGCTCGAATCGGACAAGGCGACGATGGACGTACCGTCGCCGTCGGGCGGCACGGTGCGCGACCTCAGGATCAAGGTCGGCGACCGGGTCTCGCAAGGGACGCTCTTGCTGACGCTCGACGCCGAGGACGGCGGCGGCGACGCGCAGGCGAAAGCGCCGGCGCCGGCCGCCGAAGCGCCGCAGCAGCAGGCCAAGGCGCCCGCCGCGGCGCCGAGCGCGCCCCAGCAACAGCAGGTGCCGACGTCCAAGCCCTCGGCGCCGATCGAAGGCGCGGACATCCACGCCGAAGTCGTCGTGCTGGGCGCGGGACCCGGCGGTTATACCGCGGCCTTCCGTGCCGCGGACCTCGGCAAGAAGACGGTGCTGATCGAGCGCTATCCCACGCTCGGCGGCGTGTGTCTCAACGTCGGCTGCATCCCGTCCAAGGCGCTGCTGCACGTGGCCAAGGTGATCACCGAAGCCGAGGAAGCGTCGCACGCCGGCATCTCGTTCGGGAAACCTAAGATCGACGTCGACAAGATCCGGCAGTGGAAAGCCGGCGTCGTCGGGAAGCTCACCAAAGGTCTTACCGGCCTCGCCAAACAGCGCAAGGTGCAGGTCGTCACCGGCCGCGGCGAGTTCGCGTCGGCGAACACCATCCGAGTCGAGACGCCCGATGGGCCGAAGGTCGTCGGCTTCGACCACTGCATCATCGCCGCCGGTTCCTCGGTCGCGAAGATTCCCGGTTTTCCCTACGACGATCACCGCATCTTCGATTCGACCGGCGCGCTCGAGCTGCCGGAGATCCCGAAGCGCCTGCTCGTCATCGGCGGCGGCATCATCGGGCTGGAGATGGCGACGGTGTACGACGCGCTCGGCGCGAAAGTGAGCGTGGTCGAGCTCATGGATTCGCTGATCCCCGGCGCGGACAAGGACATCGTCAACGTGCTCTCGAAGCGCATCTCGAAGCGCTACGAGAAGATCATGCTGAAGACGAAAGTGACCAGGATCGAGTCGCAGAAAGCCGGCCTCAAGGTCATGTTCGAAGGGGACAAAGCACCCGAGCCGCAGGTCTACGACTACATCCTGATGGCGGTCGGCCGCCGTCCCAACGGCCGCGACCTCAAAGCCGAAGCGGCGGGCGTCAACGTCAACGAGCGCGGCTACATCCCGGTCGACAAGCAGCAGCGCACCAACGTGCCGCACATCTTCGCGATCGGCGACGTTTGCGGCGAGCCGATGCTCGCGCACAAGGCGACGCACGAAGCGAAGGTCGCCGCCGAAGTGATCGCGGGGCACAAGGCGTTCTTCGACGCACGCACCATTCCTTCGGTCGCCTACACCGATCCCGAGATCGCGTGGATGGGCCTCACCGAGACCGACGCGCAGAAGCAGGGTATCGAATACGAGAAAGCGGTGTTCCCGTGGGCCGCGAGCGGCCGCGCGCTCTCGACCGGCCGCGACGACGGGCTGACCAAGCTCATCACCGACAAGAACACCCATCAGGTGCTCGGCTGCGCGATCGTCGGCGTCAACGCCGGCGAGCTGATCGCCGAAGCGGTGCTCGCGCTCGAGATGGGAGCGGACGTCCAGGACATCGCGCTGTCGGTGCACCCGCACCCGACGCTGTCCGAGACCGTAGCGTTCGCCGCCGAGATTGCCGAGGGCAGCATCACCGATCTCTACATGCCCAAGAAGTCATAACGTCAAAAGCGCGCGAAGGAATGCGTCGAAATTAATTGGGGTCAGGTCCACATTTTCGGCCGTGCTGTTGCGGCCGTCCTCGTCGCGGCGGTCGTGCCGGCCGCTCGAGCGCTGCTTCGATTTGATCCTTGAAACATTCGCCGCCGACCGGCCAACCGCCATTCGCGGCAACGCGGATCGTGCGGAGCTCCTCTGCCTCCAGGTCGTGCCGGAATAGAGCTTGATATGCACTGCGCCGCTCCTCCGGGCTCGCACCGAGCCGGCGAAACAGCGGGTGCGACGTCAGACACGAATTCGGCTCACCGAGCGCATGGTGCCGGTAACTCGACCAGCGGTAATCCGCCGGATGCGAGACCATCCCTGCGCGAACCGGATTGAGCTCGATGTAGCGGCAACAGGTGAGAAAGTAGTCCTCGGCAGCTACGAGCGACGCTTTGAATCGGCCTTCCCAGAGGGTACCGCTGCGGGCATAGGCCTTGTTGATGTATTGCTGGACGTAGCAGCGCCCGAGATCGCGCATTGCCAGCGAAACCGCGTCAGCCGCGAAAGGAGTGAGCAGCAGATGCACGTGGTTCGTCATCAACACATACGCATGGATGGCGCATCCATGCCTGCTCATCGCATCGTCGAGCCGGTCGAGATAGAAGTCGTAGTCAGACGGCGCGAAGAAGATGGCGCCGTGATTGTTGCCGCGCTGAATGACGTGCATAGGCACGCGCGCCAGACGCAGCCGGGCCCGTCGAGCCATGACACCCCCCATGGTGGGAAGATAATGAGCTCAACGTTCGGGCGCACGAGACGTGGACAGCGCTACGAAAAAGTGGACCTGACCCCATTAACATAGGTGAAGAACTGATGGCGACTATCGGTATTGTCGGCGCCGGCCCCGGCGGCCTGCGCCTCTCCGCGCACCTCGGCCTCGCGGGCCATACGGTGCGTCTCAATGACATCGACGACAAACCGCTCGCGCTGGTGCGAGGCCGCGGCGGTCTCGACGTCGAGCATCTCGACGGCACGCCGTGGGGATTCGCGGCGGTCGAGAGAGCTACAACGAATCTCGCCGAAACTGTGAAAGGCGCCGAGATCGTCATCGTGGTCTCCGGCGGCAACACGCACACCAAGGTCGCTCAGGATTTAGCAAACCTCCTCGAGGACGGCCAGCTCGTGCTGCTGATCCAGGGCAACACCGGCGGCACGTTGCTCGTGCGCCGCGAGCTCGATCGCGCGGGATGCACGGCGAAGATCGTGCTGTGCGAGATGGACTGCTATCCGCACGCGATGCGCAGGCCGGAGCCGACGCGCTTTCGGCGCACCACCGACAAGCGCTGGCTGCAGGTCGCGGCGTTTCCGGCACCCGACACGCAGCAGGCGATCGACCGGCTCAAGCCGCTCTTCCCGCAGATCGTCGCCGCGCCCGACGTCCTGCACACCGGCCTCACCAACATGAACGCGGTGCTCCACTGCGCGAACTGCATCTCGAACGCGGCGCGCATCGAAGCCGGCGGCGGGTACAAGTTCTACGGCGAAGGCGTGACGCCCGCAGTCGCAAGACTTTACGAAGCGGTCGATCAGGATCGTCTCGCCGTGGCGCGCGCGCTGGGGACACAAGTGCTCTCCCTGCAGGACTGGTTCGAGCGCGTCTACGGCGTGCGCGAGCCGACGCTCGTGGAGACGATCAAGCGCCTCTCCTACGACGACGACGGCGCGTACGTCGCGAACCGCGCAGCGGGCACGCTCGATCACAAATACGTGACCGAGGACGTGCCGACCGGGCTGATGCCGATCGCCTCGCTCGGCCGCGCGGCGGGTGTGAAGACGCCCGCAATCGATGCGGTGATCGCGATCGCGCAGTTCCAGCTCGGCCGCAGCTTCGAGCGCGAGGAGCGCACGCTGGAGCGCCTCGGCCTCGCGGGCCTCGACGCTGCCGGCATCGTGAAGACCGCGCGCGAAGGATTCCGTTGACACGGGTTTTCTCCTGCGTGCGTTGCACACCCGCGCGCGACGTCTCCCCCTGCCTTTTTTGACCGACAGCGCTCGTCCGCCTAGACTGCGCTGTTGTGACTCATGTATGAGGCATCCATGAATCAACTGACGTTGCGCGGCTTCGATCCGGCGCTCGCGCGCCGCATTCGCGAAGTGGCAAAAGCGCGTGGCCTGTCGCTCAATCAGGCGGCGGTGCTGCTGATTCGCCAGGGCGCGGGGCTGGCGCCCAGCGAAGGCGCCTCATGCGTCGGCGATTCAATGAAAGAGCTGATCGGGACCTGGTCGCCGGAAGAGGAAGAGGAGTTCCGCCGTGCTGTCCGGCCGTTCGAAGAGGTCGACCCCGATTTCTGGAAATGAAGGTACTGCTGGACACGAATGCCTATTCGGCCCTGAAACGCGGGAACGACGCCGTGGTCCGGCGCGTGACGCGCGCCGAAACGGTGTTTCTGTCGACGGTCGTCGCCGGCGAGCTGATGGCCGGCTTCCGGCAGGGCACTCGTCTGCGCAAGAACCTCACCGAGCTCGAGGCGTTCATCGACAACCCCCACGTCACGGTAGTGCCGGTTTCCTAGGTCACCGCGGACAGGTTCGGGCGTGTTGCTGCTGCGCTCCGCGCCAAGGGACGCCCGATCCCCACGAACGATATCTGGATCGCCGCGCATGCCCTGGAAACCGGTGCAGACCTGTTGTCGTTCGACCGTCACTTTGTCGAGGTGGACGGGTTGGTCTGGATCGATCTGTCGGCGTGAGGCTCCGACGCTGATGGCAACGTTGAAGCGGGTTTCTTTTGCAGGCAAGGATGCCTGCGCCACAAAATTCGTGCTCGAAAGGCTCCAATGAAATGTGCGTGTGCGCTGATTGCAGCGCTCGCCGTGACCTCCGTTCACGGCCAGGACTATCCGAAGCGTCCCGTCCGCCTCGTCCTCTCCTTCGGCGCCCCCGGCGGCGCGCCCGACACCATCGCGCGCACCATCGCGCCCAAGCTCAGCGAGCTGTGGGGCCAGCAGCTCGTCGTCGATCCGCGCCAGGGCGCGGGTGGCATCGTCGGCACCGAGATCGCCGCGAAGTCCGCGCCCGACGGCTACACGCTGGTGCTGGTGAGCCCGAGCCACGCGATCAACCCGGCGCTGCACTCGAAGATGCCGTACGACTCGGTGAAAGACTTCATGCCGGTCACACAGCTCGCGCAGACGCCGAACATCCTGCTCGCGAATCCTTCGGTGCCGGCGCGCAGCGTGAAAGAGCTGATCGCGCTCGCGAAGGCGAAGCCCGGCACGCTCGCCTACGGCTCCGCGGGCGTGGGCTCGTCGCAGCACCTCGCGGGCGAGCTCTTCAAGGAGATGGCAGGCGTCAACCTCGTCCACGTGCCGTACAAGGCCGCGAGCGCGACCAACGTCGACCTCATCGCGGGACGCATCCAGCTTGCTTTCGGCTCGGTGGCAGCGATCCCGCACGTGCGCTCGGGCAAGCTCGTGGCGCTCGGCACCGCGACCGCGCGCCGCATCCCGGCGCTGCCCGACGTGCCGACGATCGCCGAAGCCGGCGTGCCGGGCTACGAAGCGGCGGCGTGGTACGGGGTACTGGCGCCGGCGGGCACGCCGCGTGCCATCGTCTCGAAGCTGCATGAGGACTTCAAGCGCGCCGCGCAGAACCCCGAAGTCCGCCAGCAGCAGGGCGCGCTCGGCATCGAGTTGGCGCTGTCCGAGAGCCCGGCCGCTTTCGGCGCCTTCATCGACCGCGAGCGCGCGAAGTGGTCGGCGCTCGTGAAGAAGACGGGGGCCAAGGCGGAGTGACTTGAACTTGCGCCGCCAAGCTCCTATCTATACGCGATGAAATACAAGGACTATTACGCGACGCTCGGCGTCGAGAAAACGGCCTCCGCGGACGAGATCAAGAAGTCCTACCGCAAGCTCGCGCGCAAATACCACCCGGACGTCTCCAAGGAGAAGGACGCCAAGGAGAAGTTCCAGGAGGTGTCCGAGGCCTACGAGACCCTCAAGGATCCGGAGAAGCGCGCCGCCTACGACCAGCTCGGCAGCTACAACCCCGGCCAGGATTTCCGGCCGCCTCCGGGCTGGGAGCAGCAGTTCAACCAGGGCGGCGGCGGTTTTTCGTTCGACGACGTCGATCTCGCGGACCTCTTCGCGAGCCTGCGCGGCGGCGGGCACGGCTACACCGGCGGTCGCGCGCGCCCGCGTCCCGACAGGCCGATCCCCGGCGAGGACTTCGAGATCGCCGCCGAGATCACGCTCGAGCAGGCCTTTCACGGCACGATGGTCGAGATGGCCCTGCAGATGCCCGAGTACGACGACCGCGGCCTGCTCCGCCGCGTGGCGAAGAACATCAAGGCGCGCATCCCGCCCGGCGTTTCCGACGGCGAGCGCCTGCGCCTGCGCGGCCAGGGCGGCAAGGGCATCAACGGGGGGCGCGACGGCGACCTCTACATCAACGTCTCGCTGCGGCCGCATCCGATCTATCGGGTGAGCGGCCGCGATCTCTTCGTCGATCTGCCGCTCGCGCCGTGGGAAGCGGTGCTCGGCACCAGCGTCGAGCTGCCGACCCTCGGCGGGCCGGTACGGCTGAAGATTCGCCCGGGCACGCAGTCGGGCCAGCAGCTTCGCCTCGGCAGGAAAGGTCTTCCGAAACCGGGGAACGAAGGCGATCTCTACGCCGTCGTACAGATCGCGGTCCCGCACGACGTGACCGATGAAGAGAAAGCGGAGTACGAGAAGCTCGCCGCGACGTCGAAGTTCGATCCGCGCGCGCATCTCAAATCGGAGATGGACAAGTGACCGTGGAGATCACCGAAACGCTGTGGCTCGACGAGCGCGGCAGCGTGACGCTCATCGAGCTCTCTCAATGCTCGGGTCTTTCCGAATCCGAGCTGCGCGAGCTCGTCGAGATCGGCGCGTTCGAGCCGCTCGACGCGGATGCACCGCAATGGAGCTTCGGAGCGCAATGCATCGTCGCCGCGCGCACCGCGTGCCGGCTGCGCGACGATTTCGAGCTGAACACGCCGGGGCTCGCGCTCGCGCTCTCGCTGCTGGAGCGCGTCGAAGAGCTCGAATCCGAGTTGCAGCGCATGCGCGCACGGCTGCCGCGGCCGAACCGCTGAAGCCTCCTCGCGGCACAGGCATTGCTGAAGGAATCGATAGCGAACAGACGACTGATCAGAAAGGAGCATTTATGGCGCTCACCACTGCGATAGAAGGGATACAGGACAAGCTGGGGACGACCGGCGCGGCGCACAGGGCCGTGGATCGCAAGCTGGACGATGCCGTCGCGGACAGCTTTCCCGCCAGCGACCCGGTCGCGCTCTCGATGCCGCACGACCGCGAGGAGCTCAACCTGCACCGGACGATTTCTCCGTCCACGATGTGGCTGGTCGGCGGCGGACTGCTGGCGATCATCGCGCTGATCGCACTGCGCCGTTAACTGAGTAAACCAGGGTCTGACCCCGATGAAGCGGGGGTCAGACCGTGCCGAAACAAGAGCCGGCAGGGCGTCCCCGCCGGCTTTTTCATTTATGCACGTTATTGATGTAACTCGCTTTTCAGCATTGCAACAAAAGCGTAGGATTCCCTCCGCACCGCCCCATACGAACGAGTAGCGCGCAGGTCCGGGCAACAGGTCAGATCGGTCCCACGGCGCTTGAGAAACCGGGCGCCATAGGAGGAACATGAAGCCGACTGATATCCAGCAGCCCGACTATTTCCACAAGGTCGTCGATTGTCAGTGGGCGTGTCCCGCCCATACTCCTGTCCCCGAATACATCCGATTGATCGCCGCAGGCCGCTACAGCGATGCCTACATGGTCAACTGGAAATCGAACGTCTTCCCCGGCATCCTCGGCCGCACCTGCGACCGTCCCTGCGAGCCCGCCTGCCGACGCGGCCGCGTCGAAGAAGCCAACGCCGAGAAACCCGAGCCCGTCGCGATCTGCCGCCTGAAGCGCGTCGCCGCCGACAACAAGTCGGACGTCCGCGACCGCATGCCCAAACCCGCGAAACAGAAGAACGGCAAGCGCATCGCGCTCGTCGGCGCGGGTCCCGCTTCGCTCACCGTCGCGCGCGATCTAGCGCCCCTTGGTTATGACGTGACGATCTTCGACGGCGACAAGCGCGCGGGCGGCATGATCCGCACGCAGATCCCTCGCTTCCGCCTGCCCGAGTCGGTGATCGACGAGGAAGTCGGCTACATCCTCGATCTCGGCGTCGATTTCAAAGCCGGACAGAACATCGACAGCCTGAAAGCGCTGCTCGCCGAAAACTACGACGCGATATTCGTCGGCAGCGGTGCGCCGCGCGGCCGCGATCTCGACATTCCCGGACGCAAGGAAGGCGCCGCGAACATCCACATCGGCATCGACTGGCTCTCGAGCGTGTCGTTCGGCCACATCGACAAGATCGGCAAGCGTGTGATCGTCCTCGGCGGCGGCAACACCGCGATGGACTGCTGCCGCTCGTCGAAGCGCCTCGGCGGCGAAGACGTAAAAGTCATCGTGCGCTCGGGCTACGAGGAGATGAAGGCCTCGCCGTGGGAGAAGGAAGACGCGACGCACGAAGACATCCCCATCCTCAACTACCTCGTGCCGAAAGAGTTCAAGATCCAGAACGGCAAGCTCGTCGGCATGACATTCGAGAAAGTCAAAGCGACCTACGACGCCAAGGGCCGTCGCGATCTCGTCCCCACCGGCGAGGCCGACGTCTTCGTCGAGTGCGACGACGTGCTGGTGGCGATCGGCCAGGAGAACGCGTTCCCGTGGATCGAGCGCGACATCGGGCTCGAGTTCGACAAGTGGAACATGCCGGTGGTCGACAAGGTGACTTTCCAGTCGACGAACCCGAAAGTGTTCTTCGGCGGCGACGCGGCGTTCGGTCCCAAGAACATCATCTGGGCGGTCGCGCACGGCCACGACGCCGCGGTGTCGATCGACAAGATGCTCACCGGCGAGGACATCACCGAGCGCCCCGACCCGACGTTCAACCTCGTGTCCCAGAAGATGGGCATCCACGAGTGGAGCTACGACAACGCGATCTCGCCCGAGCTGCGCTACAAGGTGCCGTGGCAGGACAAGAAGGTGACGCTGCGCGACATCAAGGTCGAGGTCGAGCTCGGTTTCGACCCCAAGACCGGTTTCGCCGAAGCGCAGCGCTGTCTGAACTGCGACGTGCAGACGGTCTTCGCGCCCAAGCTCTGCATCGAATGCGACGCCTGCGTCGACATCTGCCCGACCGACTGCATCACGTTCACGCCGAACGAGGAGGAGGCGGAGCTGCGCAAGCACCTCACCGCGCCTTCGCTGCATCCGGATCAAAGCCTCTACATCTCCGACACGCTCAAGACCGGCCGCATCATGGCCAAGGACGAAGACGTGTGCCTGCATTGCGGCATGTGCGCCGAGCGCTGCCCGACGGGCGCGTGGGACATGCAGAAATTCCTGCTGGAAATGACGCACGCCGGTCCCGGCTGCCGCAGGCCCCAGCGCAAAGCAGCCTGAGACGACAAACGGGGGAAACGAAAGCATGCAACTGCAAGCGGTCAACGATTTTGTCGTCAAGTTCGCCAACGTCAACGGCTCCGGATCGGCGTCGGCGAACGAGCTCTTCGCACGATCGATCCTGCGCATGGGCGTGCCGGTCAGCCCGCGCAACATCTTCCCGTCGAACATCCAGGGTCTGCCGACGTGGTACGAGGTGCGCGTCAACGAGACCGGTTACCAGGGCCGCCGCGGCGGCGTCGACCTCATGGTCGCGATGAACCCGCAGACCTGGGACAACGACGTGAAGGAGATCGAGCCCGGCGGTTATCTCTTCTACGACAGCTCCAAGCCCCTGCCGAAATCGAAGTTCCGCGACGACGTCAACGTGATCGGCATGCCGCTCACCGAGATCTGCAACGCGACCTACACCGATCCCCGGCAGCGCCAGCTCTTCAAGAACATCATCTACGTCGGCGCTCTTTCCGCCTTGCTGGAAATAGATCCCGCCGAGATCGAGAAGCTCTTCTCCGAGCAGTACAAAGGCAAGGAAGCGCTGCTGCAGTCGAACGTGAAAGCGCTGCGCCTGGGCCGCGACTACGCGCTCCAGAACCTGTCGTGCCCGATCGGCCTCACGATCAAGCGTTCGAACAACGTCGGCAACAAGATCTTCATCGACGGCAACAGCGCCGCGGCGCTGGGCGCGGTCTACGGCGGCGCGAGCGTTTGCGCGTGGTATCCGATCACGCCCTCGTCGTCGCTCGCCGAAGCGTTCATCAAGTACTGCCAGAAGCTGCGCGTCGATCCGGCGTCCGGCCAGAACAAGTTCGGCATCATCCAGGGCGAGGACGAGCTCGCTTCGATCGGCATCGCGATCGGCGCCGGCTGGAACGGCGCACGCTCGTTCACCGCGACCTCGGGACCCGGCATCTCGCTCATGCAGGAGTTCATCGGCCTCGCGCACTTCGCCGAGATCCCGGTGGTGCTGATCGACGTGCAGCGCGGCGGACCGTCGACCGGCATGCCGACGCGCACCCAGCAGTCGGACGTCCTCGCCTGCGCCTACGCCTCGCACGGCGACACCAAGCACGTGCTGCTCTTCCCCGAGGATCCGACCGAGTGCTTCGAGCTCACCGCGCAGGCCTTCGACCTCGCGGAGCGGCTGCAGACGCCGGTGTTCGTCATGACCGACCTCGACATCGGCATGAACACGCGGCTGTGCGAGCCGTTCCAGTGGGACGACACGCGCGAGTACGACCGCGGCAAGGTGATGTCGCACGCCGATCTCGAATCGGGCAGGGACTTCGGGCGCTATCTCGACGTCGACGGCGACGGCATCCCGTTCCGCACCTATCCCGGCACGCATCCGACCAAAGGCGCGTACTTCACCCGCGGCACCACCAAGGACCGCTACGCGCGCTACAGCGAAGCCGGTCCCGATTACGTCGACAACATGCAGCGCCTGCTGCGCAAGTTCGAGACCGCGAAGCAGCTCGTTCCGAAGCCCCTGCTCTATCCGGCCGAGAAGCCCGCGCGCTTCGGCGCGATCTTCTACGGCTCGACGAGCCCCGCAATGGTCGAAGCGATGCACGTGCTCGCCGAGAAAGGCATCCACGTCAACGCGCTGCGGGTGCGCGGCTTCCCGTTCGCGGAAGAGATCAACGACTTCGTGGCGAATCACCCGTGGGTGTTCGTGGTCGAGCAGAACCGAGACGCACAGTTGAAGACGATGCTGGTGAACGAAGCGAAGCTCAACCCGTCGCGCCTGCTCTCGATCCTGCACTACGACGGCACGCCGATCACCGCGCGCTACATCGTCGACCAGATCTCGCAACACGCCGCGGCACGCACGGTAGTTCCGTTGAAACGCGTCTCATGATTTCACGTTTCACATTTCACGTTTCACGGACTTAATATGACTTATCTCGCCAAACCGAAGCTCCACCACCCGACCCTCGCCAAGAACCAGGTCGGCTATACCCGGCGCGACTACGAAGGCAAGATCTCGACGCTGTGCGCGGGCTGCGGCCACGACTCGATCAGCGCCTCGATCGTGCAGGCGTGCTGGGAGCTCGACATCGAGCCGCACCGCGTCGCCAAGCTCTCGGGCATCGGCTGCTCGTCCAAGACGCCCGACTACTTCCTCGGCAACTCGCACGGCTTCAACAGCGTGCACGGCCGCATGCCCTCGGTGCTGACCGGCGCCAACCTCGCCAACCGCGACCTGCTCTACATGGGCGTCTCGGGTGACGGCGATTCGGCTTCGATCGGCATCGGCCAGTTCGTGCACGCGATCCGGCGCGGCGTGAACATGGTGTATATCGTCGAGAACAACGGGGTGTACGGCCTGACCAAGGGCCAGTTCTCGGCGACCGCCGACAAGGGCTCGAAGAGCAAGCGCGGCATCGCCAACATGGACGAGCCGCTCGATCTCATCGGCATGGCGATGATCCTCGGCGCGACCTACGTCGGCCGCAGCTTCTCGGGCGACAAAAAACAGCTCGTGCCGCTGATCAAGGGCGCGATCGAGCACCAGGGCGCGGCGTTCATCGACGTCATCAGCCCGTGCGTCGCGTTCAACAACCACGCGGGCTCGACCAAGAGCTACGAGTACGTGCGCCAGCACAACGAGGCGGTGAACCGCCTGGATTTCATCGAAGGCCGCGAGGAGATCACCGCCGATTACGACGCCGGAGAAGTGGTGAACGTGACGCAGCACGACGGCTCGATCATCCGCCTGCGCAAGCTCGCCGGCGACTACGATCCGACCGACCGCATCAAGGTGATGAACTACCTCCAGCAGCGCGCGGCGGCGGGTGAAGTGGTGACGGGCCTGCTCTACATCGACCCGCAGGCGCAAGACCTGCACCACCATCTCAACACCGTCGAGACGCCGCTGAACCAGCTCGCGACCCGCGACCTGTGCCCGGGGGCAGTAGCACTGGAGCGGATCAACGCTTCGCTGCGTTAAAAAGCAATCGACCGCCAAGGACGCAAAGGACGCAAAGGTTTTCGTCGATCGGTGACGCTCCGAGCTATCGTGCTCAAGTGCGTGCATGTCGAGATCGCCCACCCGCTTCGTCGCCTTTCCTTTGCGTCCTTTGCGTCCTTTGCGGTTAAAACGCTTTTGTAGTCTTCAGCGGCGCACCCCAGGCGCCTCGATCGGCAGGCCATTAGCCCGCCACGCGAGGAAGAGTTCGAGTTCCACGAGCTCCCGCGCGCCGTACGGCGGCATCTGCGCGCGCAATCCCGAATAGCACGCACGCAGGCGGCGCTGGAGCGAGCCCAGCGTCTGCCACTCCTGCCGGTACGTCGGGAAGCCCGTCGGCTGCCCCTGGCTGATCTTCTCGAACAGCAGCGTGCGATCCCAGTTGCGGTCGTGGCAGTGCGCGCAGGAGAGGTTCATCTGCCCCATGCGCCGGTAGAAACGGCTGCGACCGCGCTCGAAGTCGCGCGCGTTGTGGGCGTCGATCGTGACGTTCATCGGCACGCCGCGCGATTGATTCGTCACGAACGCGCTCATCGCGAGGAGCTCGTCCGATTCGAGCGCGTAAGGCAGCGCCTGCTGATGGCGCTCGCGGCAGAGGTTGATCCGGTCGGAGAGATTGACGAGCCGCGCGCTGGGCGGGTCGACCCGGGGATAGTGCGCAGCCGCGCCTTTCAGGCTCTTGCCCGCCTCGTCATGACAGCTCGCGCACGATTTCCCCGATTTGCCGGCGGGCTCGGACCACAGCTTCGCGCCGCGCTCGACCCACAGCATGCCGGGATTCTCGAAATCGTCCGCCTGGAGCTTGCGGTTCGCCTCGCTGGTGAAGGTGCTGCCGTTCCTCAACTGCTCCGGCGGGATCGGCCGCTCGAGCGGTGCGGCCGACGCGCACGCGAAAGCGAAGGCCGCGGCGATCGCGACCGTGCGCACCAGCGTCATCCGGCGACCGTGATCGGCACCCGCTCGCTCCCGCGCACGCCGGCGTCGTCGACCCATTCGAACACCATGTCGCCGCTCGCGGTCGCGCGCGTGTAGAACTGCAGATAGGGATTCGCCGAGATCCCCGAGCCCATCTCGGCGCGGAACACCTCGGCGCCGTCGTAAGTGCACGTGAGCGTGTTCACGACGTTCTTGGGAATCGGCTTGCCGCGGTTGTCGTAGCGAAAGCCGGTCTCCATCGGGTGCTGGATCGCGATGCGCACGGTGATGAGCTCGCCGCGCTTCGCTTCCTTCGGGATCTGTATGCGGGCAACCATGGCGGTCAGGTGGCGTCGAGGCACGCCGTCTCGGTGACGACGACGTGCGCGGTGGCGGCCTGGAACGAGCCGTCGGCCATCGCCGCGACGACCAGGATGTTCTGCTCGCCGTTGAGACGTACGCGCGTGGCGATCTCGGCGCGGCCGCAGCGCGGATTGAGGTGGTAGGTCGCGATCACCGGCCGCGGATTCTTCTCCGACAGCACGTGGATCGCTTTGACGTAGTCGCTCTCGTTCATCGCGCTCGCGACCGTGATCTTGAGCGGCACCGAGTGGCCGTTGTCCGAGAGCGAGGGGATGTCGAGCGTGACGCGCCCTTCCTGGAGCGGCGCGCCGCCGGTGATCTTCTGCACGAGCGGATCGAGCACCTCGATCCTGGGCAGCGCGGCGGCGCTCACGCGCACGTGGGCGCCTACGACGCCGGCCGCGGCGGCGGCGAGAAAGCGGCGTCTCGAGCGGTTCTTCATCTCAGCGTAACGTTGATAGATAGGCGACGACGTCTTCGACCTGCTGTGCGGTCAGCACCGGTTTTCCTCGATACGGCTCCATCACGCGGTCCAGCCCGTAGGTGCGATAGTACGCCGGCATCGCGACGTCCGGCTTCACTCGAGTCGGGTCGACGACGCGCAAGCGAATCTGCGACTTGGAGAGCCGCGATCCCACGCCTGCGAGCGGCGGCGCGACGTTGCCCATGAAGCGCTGTTCCGGATCCGGTATCGAGTGACACAAGAGACAGTTCGCATCCCGACCGATGACGATCTCGCGGCCCCGCTGCGGATCGCCGGCCGCCCTGGTCAGGGGCTCGTCGATCGCATCGCCGTTCACGGCGTAAGGCAGCGTCGTCGCGGCACACGCGGCAACCCCGGCGAGCATAAGCGCCCCCAATGGGTGACTCACGATTTTACGTATG
Organism: Burkholderiales bacterium; assembly: GCA_036262035.1. Lineage (NCBI taxonomy): Bacteria > Pseudomonadati > Pseudomonadota > Betaproteobacteria > Burkholderiales > Burkholderiales bacterium. The sequence goes on from DATAJS010000029.1 coordinate 192,118, forward strand.
AGTTCCTCCGCGGGGTCGGATCCCCGATCGCCCGGTGGCGCCGGCGCCCCCGCTTCCCCGTATTATCGCGCGAAGTCAGGCGTCTATAGCCAGTATTCCCAGACCCTCGCCGCCGTCTCCTTCATCCGCACCTCGATGCCCCGGCGAGCCCATGCGTCGGGCGTTATACGCACCGCCTCCTTCAGATCGCGGGCGAACATCGCTTCCATCTGCTGGCCGAAATCCCAGCCCAGCACCACCGCGTTGAGCTCGGCGTTGTGGAGGAAGCTGCGCCAGTCGAGGTTGCTCGAGCCGACGGTCGACCACACACCGTCGATCACGATCGTCTTGGCGTGCAGCAGCGCGGTCTGGCGCTCGTAGATCTGCACCCCGGCTTCGAGCAGCTCGGCGTAATGCGAGCGCCCGGCGTGGAACACCGCCCAGAAATCGGTGTACGACGGCAGCACGAGCTTCACGTCGACGCCGCGGCGCGCGGCGGCTTTCAGCACCTGGATCGTCTGCGGATCGGGGACGAAGTACGCCATGGTGATGTGGACGGACTTCTCCGCGGATTCGATCGCGCCGAGCAGCGCGACGTAGATCGCCGGCACCTCGTCGTCGGGACCGCTCGCGATGATGCGCACCGGGTGCGAGCCCGCGCGCTTCGCGGGCGGGAACCACGTGCGCTCCTCGAAGGCCGGACCGCCCTGCTTCTGCCACGTGTCCATGAAGAGCCGCTGGAGCTGCTCGACCGCGGGCCCCTCGATGCGCACGTTGGTGTCGCGCCAGCCGACATCCCCGTTCTTCGTGTCCGATCCGCGGGAGAAGCCGCCGCCCGAGCCGAAGCCGCTGCCGCGGCGTCCCGAGCCCGGCGACGAACCGCTCGAATACACCTCGCTGATGTTGATCCCCCCGGTGAACGCGACCTCGCCGTCGACGATGACCGTCTTGCGGTGATTGCGGTTGTTCACGCGCCACCCCCCGCGCGCCTTCAGCGGATTGACCGGGTTGTACTCGAGCACGTTGACGCCGCCGTCGCGCAGCCGCTGGAAGAAAGGCGCCGGCGTCTTGTTGCAGCCGACGCTGTCGTACATGAGGTTCACCGCCACGCCCTGCGCGCGCTTCTTCAGCAGCGCGTCGGCGAAGCGGCGGCCGACTTCGTCGTCCTCGATGATGTAGAACTCGAGGTTGATCGAGTCTTTCGCGCGGTCGATCGACTCGAACATCGAGCGGTAGCTCGAGGGACCGTCGATCAGCATGGTCGCGCTGTTGCCGACGGTGAGCGGGCGGCCCGCGACGTCCTCCTCGACCGCGAGGTGCCGCACGAGCAGGTCCGAGGCGCCTTTCGCCTGCAGCCTCGCCAGCACGGCCGCGGTGCGCTTCTCGGACAGCTCGCCCCGTACGCCGACGATGGTCGGCCGCTTGTCCGTATCGACCGCGTTCGACCACGGGTGCACCTCCGGAAGCGTCGCGCATCCGGCAAGCAGCGTGAGGACGAACAGGACGACGGCAGAGCGCATCGCACCAGCGGCAGAGTGTAAGGGCTGCCTGCTGGTGCAATTAGCGGGCCGCTTCGCGGCCCGCGAGAAGAGAAAGGAGAGAGGTGAGGGGGAAAATGCCGAGAGCGGAAATTATGCCGTCTCCTCTCTCCTATCCCGCTCCTCTCTTACGCTTTGGGAATACGCCAGAGATAGACGGTCGTCGCATTCACCGACGCCGTCGCCTCCGGCTTCCAGTCGCCCATGTCGAACGCGTGCGACACGACGCGAGTGCCGGGCTTGAGGTCCTTCAGGAGCTTGGGCTTGAGCTTCTCGTTCAGGCGCGTCAGCAGGTACAGCGTGACGACCGTCGCCTCGGAGATGTCGGACTCGAAGAGGTCGGCCTCGACGAACTTCACCTTGTCGGTGACCTTGGCCGCCTTGGCGTTGGCGGTCGCTTCCTGGATGCGCTTGGGATCGATGTCGATCCCGACCGAGCGGCAGCCATACTTCTGCGCGGCGGTGATGACGATGCGCCCGTCGCCGCAGCCGAGATCGTAGACGGTGTCCTTCGCGGTCACTTTCGCCATCTCGAGCATCTTCTCGACGACCTCGTTCGGCGTCGGCACGAAGATGACGTCGGGGCTGCGCCGCACCGGCGCGGTCGCGGCCTGCGAGAGGAGGATGCGCGAAGGCTCGTAAGCGTAGGCGATGCCCGCCGCGCTCGTGGCGGCGACACCCGCTAGGAACTGTCTGCGGTGCATCTTGCTGGCTCCTTGTGGACGGACGGACAAAAGAGCTTAGCAGACTGGTCGTCTCGCCGAGATCGCTAGGGAACGCGGACCTGGTTCATCCTCGCCAGGATCGTCGACGTGCGCCGCTGCAGATAAGCGGTGTTGCGGCCGGGGCCGTAGCTGCGCGGGCTCGGCACCATCGCCGCGAGGCGCGCCGCCTGCTCGGGGCCGAGGTGCGCCGCGGTGACCCCGAAGTGATAACGGGCCGCAGCCTCCGCGCCGAAGATGCCGTCCTCGCCCCACTCGATGACGTTCAGGTACAGCTCGAGGATGCGGCGCTTGTCCATGATCACTTCGATCATGACGGTGATCGCGGCCTCCTGCGCCTTGCGCCAGAACGCACGCTCGCCGGTGAGGAAGAGGTTTTTCGCGAGCTGCTGGGTGATCGTCGAGCCGCCGGCGACGACCTCGCCTTCCCTCAGGTTCTTCTCGTACGCCTTCTGGATGCCTTTCCAGTCGAAGCCGTCGTGCTGGAAGAAGGTCGCGTCCTCCGCCGCGACGACCGCGCGCTTGAGGTTCGCGGAGATGTGCCCGTACGGCACGAACGCGTACACGAGCTTCGCCCTGGGCTTGTCCTCGCGCAGCGCCTCGAGGCGGGCGCGCATGAAGGCGGTCATGTCCGGGTTGAACCGCGAGTAGTACCAGACGTTGCCGAAGAACCAGAACTGGAGGAGCGTGAGCGCGATCAGCGCGAGCAGGATGAAGCGCCACGTGAAGCGCCAGAGCGCACCGATCATGCGCTCAGCCCCCGCTGCGCAGGAGCGCGATCACCGGCGCGGTGTCGGGCCTCACGCCGCGCCAGACGAAGAACGATTCGGCCGCCTGCTCGACCAGCATGCCGAGGCCGTCGGCCGTGCGTGCTCCCGCGTCGGCCGCAAGCTCGAGAAACGGTGTTGCCCGCCCGTACACCATGTCGTACGCCAGGGCGCCTCGCGCAAACACCGTCTTGCCGAGCGCCGGCATCTCGCCGGAGAGCCCCGCGGAAGTCGCATTGATCACGACGTCGAACGCGCGCCCCCCAAGCGCGTCGTAGCCGATACCGATGAGATCGGCGCCGGGGTAATAGCCCGCGAAGCGCTGCGCCAGGGCGACCGCCTTCTCCACGGTGCGGTTGGCGATGACGAGGCACGCGGGCTGCCGGTCGAGCAGCGGCCCGCACACCCCGAACGAAGCGCCGCCCGCCCCCACCAGCAGCACGCGCCGGCCCGCGATCTCGCAGCCGAGATTGACCGTGAGATCGCGCACGAGCCCGACGCCGTCGGTGTTGTCTCCGGCGATGCCGTCGGCGCCGAACGCAAGCGTGTTCACGGCGCCGGCCTGTTCGGCGCGCACGCTGGACCTCGAAGCGAGCGCGTGCGCGCGATGCTTGAACGGGACGGTGACGTTGAGACCGCGGCCGCCCTCGTCGCCGAAGCGCTGCACCGCCGCCTCGAACTCGGCGAGCTCGGCATGGAGCTTTTCGTACGCGATGTCTTCGCCGGTCTGCCGCGCGAACTCGGCATGGATGCGCGGGGACTTGCTGTGGGCGACGGGATTGCCGATGACGGCGTAGCGATCGGTCATGAGCCTATTCGGTCCGCACGTGGCCCGCGGACGTGAAGGTCCACCACCGCGTGATGTAGAGGATGTCGGTATCGCGCGCCATGTACGGCGGGAATGCGGAGAAAGGCGCGGCGAGCTCGACGATGCGCCGCGCGCCGTCGTCGAGGAATTTGTAGCCCGAAGGGCGCTCGACGATGATGTTCGCCAGCGAGCCGTCCGACCGGATGGCGACGGTGACGAGCAGGTGCGCCTGCAGGCTGAGCCCGCGCGCCTGGATCGGGTAGTTGAGCTCGCCCACGCGCTCGACCTTCTGCCGCCAGTCCTCCACGTAGCGCGCGAACGGCACCTCTTTCGCGCGGGCCGCCACGTACCGCGCGCGCGGACGCTCCTGGTACGCCTTGAGATCGCGCTCGATGATCGCTTCCTGGCGCGCGATCTCGAAGCTCTTCTGCAGGAGGTCCGACGTCTGCACGCCCGCAGCCGCGTCGAGCTTGACCTGGGTGTCGGGCTTCGACGCCTCGGGCGCGGTCTCGACGCTCGCTTTCGACTGGATCTGCGTCATGAGCTGCTTCGCTTCGTGCTCGAGCGCGTCGACCTTGCGCAGCGCGAGCTGCACGTCGGCTTCGAGCTTCTGGTCGGGCAGGACGGGCAGCGGGCTCGTCGCCCGCACCTTCTCGTCGGTATTGCCGCCGCCGTCGAGGTTGTGCTGCGCCAGCACGTCGGCTTTCTTCGGCGCGCTCTTCGACTGCGCGTTGACCAGCACGATCTCGAGCTTGGGCGAAAGGAGGTCGTGCAGGGGGCGCGGCGGGAGCTGCACCCCGACGCCGGCGATGAGGAGCACGTGCAAGACGAGCGAGCCGATGATCGCGAAGCGCATCCGCGTCCCGAGCGACGCGCGGCGGGTGCGGCGGTTGAGCCGTCGCTCGAGCCGGTCGATCCGCGCCTCGAGCCTCGCGACGGCGCCTTGCCACCGCGAATGGCGCGAATGCTTCGCGCGCCGCGGTAACGGAACGACCTTGGGCTTACGCTTCAAAGCCATGGCTGAGCATTGTACCTTGGAGCGAAAAGCTTTTTGACCGCCAAGGACGCAAAGGACGCCAAGGAACCCTTCTTCAGGCGCGTCGTCATGCGCTCGCGATGTTCAAGAAGCGCTTTTCCTTTGCGTCCTTTGCGTCCTTTGCGGTTGATTGCTTTTAGACGTTCGCTTCAGCGGCAGCCGGCTCGACGATGCGCTCGAACTCGGCGTGGAAGGACAGATCGAGCAGATCGATCTTCGAGAGGTCGAGAACGACCTGGGTACCCGGCTTGACCTGCGGCACCGACGGCACGCGCGCGACGACCGGCAGCTCGTCGAAACGCACGAGATTCTCGCGCAGCACCGTCGCGACGACGCTCGTCACGTTCTCCTGGAGCAGCCAGCGCAGACACCAGTAGCGCTCCATCTGGCGCTGGAACTCGTTGTAGATGTCGTACGCCGACTCGAACTCGCGCATGACCGCGAGCAGCTGCTCGTCTTTCCCCGAATACGGCGGCGTCTCTGCGCTCGCGAGCGCGGCGATCTGGCGCTGGTTGACGAGGTCGACGTAACGGCGCAGCGGCGAGCTCGCCCAGAGGTACTGCTCGACGCCCAGGCCGACGTGCGCCGACGGCACCGTGCTCATGCGCACCTTGCCGCCGCCCTGCACGCGGTAGATGGCGCCGGCCCCCGCCTCCGCGAGCTGCCGGCCCCACGTGCTGTTCACGAAGATCATCAGCTCCGACACGAGCTTGTCGATGGGCGTGCCTCGGAAGCGCCGGATGATCTCGATGCGGTCGTTCTCGACGCGGAAATTGTACTCGGCGCGCTGCTCGCCTTCGGGCTGGTCGCCGCGGCGGGCTTTCTCGAGCTGCCCCGCCCACTGCCAGAGCCGCGCGAGCTCCCTGCCGTACGCGTGCTCGATCTCTCCGAGCGCGATGCTTTCCTCGTTGAAGTGCATCTCGAGCGGCTCGTGCCTGAGATTGTGCGCGATCCTTACTCGCTCGACGCGGGTCTCGGTCGACACCGCCTCGCCTGCCGGCGTCACCTCGACGTACATCGATACCGACGGACACTCGACGCCTTCGGCCAGGGTGTAACGATCGATCGTGGTCGGCGGCAGCATGGTGATCTTGCCGCCCGGGAAGTACACCGTGGACAGCCGTTCGCGCGCGACCTCGTCGAGCGCGCTGCCGACGGAGACGCCGAGCGCCGGCGCCGCGATGTGTATGCCGATGCGCGTGTTGCCGTTCGGCAGGTCGGCCACCGAAAACGCGTCGTCGATCTCGGTCGTGCTGGTGTCGTCGATGCTGAACGCGACCGCTTCCGAGAGCGGCAGCTCGCGCGCGATCGGCTCGGGCAGCGGCGCCTCGCTCTTCGGGCCTTTCGGCAGGTTCTCGAAGACGAAACGATTGAGATGGAAGTCGTGCGTCGACGGAATGCCGCCGCAGCGCTCGATGACGCGCACCGGCGTCATCTTCATCGCCGCGCTCGCCTCTTCGAGCGCTTTCCATTCGTTCGCGTTCTTGTCGGGCTTGTAGAGCAGCACGTCGAGCATCGGCCTGAATTCTTCGGGCAGCGTGCCCGACGTGAGCTGCGCCACGTATTTCTCGCGCGCGATCGCCTGCTGCTTCTTGCGCTCGACGCTCGCGAGCGCGGCTTTCAGAGCGGTCTCGGGGGCGGCCTTGTAGCGGCCCCGCGAGCGCTTGTAGAAGTACATCGGCGCGCCGTGCAGCTTGAGCAGCACCGCGCCCGCCTCGACCGAGCCCGGCGCGCGGCCGTAGTACTCGCGCGCGAGGTCCTCGTAGCCGAACTCCTCTTGGCTGGACACTTCCCAGAGAAAGTCGAGGTCGAGCTCGTCCGCCGCCGCCTGCGCCTGCGCCATGAAATCGGCGATGCCGGGCTGCTCGAAGCGGAAGACGACCGCGGCCGATTTGATCTTGGAGCGCTTGCCGTGCGGCGCTTCGACCTGGAGCGAGGTGTTGTTGTCGGCGAGGACCGAGCCGACTTTGAGCGCGCCCTCCTCTTCGTAGAAAACGTTCATCGGTAGAGCGGGCGGCGGGCGATCACTGGGAGGGAAAGAACCGCCGGGGAAGGCGGCGGAAGCGGATTATACCGGGAGGACGCCCCCGCCCGGCGTCACCCCGCAGAACGCGAGGGCGGCGTCCATGTGGTCGGCGAAATCCGAAAAACCGTGGTCGCCGCCTTCGATGACCTGTTGGTCGGCGCCGCGGTAGCGCTCGACCGCCGCGCGATAGTCGAGCACCTCGTCACCGGTCTCGACCATGAGGAGATAGCGCTCCGGCGTCACGCGCCCGACCTCGAGCGCGCGCAGCGCATCGACGTCCTCCGCGGTGAGGACGTCGTGGGCGCCGGTATAGAGATTGGTCTGCGGGCCTACGTATTGCGCGAGGAGCTCGTACGGCCGTACCGCCGGATTCACCAGCACCGCACGCACGCCGTATTTCTCCGCGAGCCACGTCGCGTAATAACCGCCGAGCGAGCTCCCGATCAGCGACACGCCGCATTCGAGGTGCGCCTCGACCAGCGGTTGCAGCATCGCCACCGCCTGCGTCGGCCGCAGCGGGAGCTCGGGCGTGGCGATCTCGCGCCCGCGCCGGAGCTCCGCCATGCGGCGGCGGAGCAGGCCGGCTTTGAAGGACAGGGCGGAGCTCAGGAAGCCGTGGATGTAGATGATCAAAGTGACGGATAGAACGGTGACGGGTGAATCGGTGACGGAGGAAACGGTGACGGGTTACGGTGACGCGACGCCTTTCGTCACCGCTTTATCCGTCACCGCACTATCCGTCACCGCCTCATCCGTCACTTTTTAAGCGGCGGCCGCCAGGCGGCGAGCGATCCCCAGCAGCATCATGTCGCTGTCGCGCGGCCCGATCAGCGACAGCCCGATCGGGCAGCCGTTGAGGCGGCCGAGGGGAAGGTTGAGCTGCGGCAGGCGCGAGAGCCCTGCGATGCAGAGCAGGGTCAGCGAGCGCGCGCGGAAGTCTTCGGTCGTCTTGGGATCGGCGCCGACCAGCGGCGCGATGGCGGGAACGGTCGGCAGGGCGAGCACCGCGTCGTCGCGCAGCAGGCCGCGCATGCGCTCGGTGATCTCCTCGCGCCGCTTGCTCGCGGGGCCGACTTCGGACGCGGGTATGGTCGACGACCACTCGATGCGTTGGCGCACACCGGGTCCGAGCTGTGGCCTGGTCTCGGTGACCCATGCGCCGTGCGCCTGCCACGCCTCAAAGCCCTGCAAGGTGCGAAAGACGTCGAGCCAGTTGACGAGGCCTTCGTTGCTGACGGTGAGCTTCGACGACTTGCCGACGAGCGCGACGACGCGATCCAGCGCCGGCTGTACCGCCGCGGCTGCCGCGTGGCCCGCGAGCTCGAACGCGTCGTCGGCGATCAGCACGCGCTTGGGAGTGGTGTTGTCGCGCTCCTCGGCGAGCAGCACCGCGCCGACGCGCTCCATGATCTCGGGATCGCGCGCGAACCATCCGGCGACGTCGAAGCTCGCGGCGAGCGGCCGCGCGCCTTCGAGCGAGACGCGGCCGTGCGTCGGCCGCAGGCCGTAGATCCCGGTGAGGCTCGCCGGCGCGCGCACCGAGCCGCCGGTGTCGCTGCCGAGCGCGAAGTCGACGAGGCCGCCCGCGACCGCCGACGCCGAACCGCTCGAAGAGCCGCCGCAGATGCGTCCCGGCGCGTTGACGTTGACCGGCGTGCCGTAATGATGGTTCTCGCCGTGCAGGCTGAACGTGAGCTCGTCGGTGTGAGTCTTGCCGACCATGTCCGCACCGGCGTCGAGCAGCTGTTGCACGATCGGGGCGGTGGTCTTCGCGGCGTCGTGCGTGCGCAGCCAGTCGGGACTGCCGAAACCCGTCTTGTGGCCTTTAACGTCGTAGATGTCCTTGGCGCCGAACGTGAGGCCCGCAAGCGGTCCCTGGTCCGAGCCTTCGACCGCGACGTGCGTGTGCCGCGTGAATGCGCCGAGCTCGTCGCGCTCGAGGATGTCGTCGTCCATATGGTTATCTCCCTGGTTGTGCGAGCGCGTCCAGCAGCTTCTGGTGGACGCCGCCGAAACCGCCGTTGCTCATGACGAGCACGTGATCGCCCGCCTTCGCGGCCGCCGCTATCGCCCCGACGAGCTCGCCGAGATCGGCGTGCACGCTCGCCTTGGCGCCGAGCGGTTGGAGCGCTACGCCGGCGTCCCAGGTGAGGCCGCCGCTGTAGCAGAACACGCGATCGGCGGCCGCGAGGCTGCCCGGGAGCGCCTGCTTCATCACGCCGAGCTTCATGGTGTTCGACCGCGGCTCGACGACGGCCAGTATGCGCGCGCCGTCGACTTTGGCGCGCAGGCCCGCGAGGGTCGTCTCGATCGCCGTCGGATGGTGCGCGAAGTCGTCGTACACCGTCACCTCGCGCACCACGCCGCGCACTTCCATGCGGCGCTTGACGTTCCCGAAGCGCGCGAGGGCCTCGATGGCGACGGCCGGCGCTATGCCCGCATGGCGCGCGGCCGCGATCGCCGCGAGCGCGTTCGAGCGGTTGTGCGCGCCGAGGAGATCCCAGCGCACCGTGCCCTGGGCCTTGCGCTGCAAAAGCACGTCGAAAGCGCCGTCACGGCCGGCGGGTCCGGCCTGCCAGCCGCGCTCGTCATCGAAGCGCTCGATCGGCGTGTAGCTCGCGCGCGCGAGCACGCGCTCGAGGTTCGCATCGGCGCCGTTGGTGGCGATCAGGCCCGACTGGGGCAGCGTGCGCACGAAGTGATGGAACTGGGTCTCGATCGCGGCGAGGTCGGGAAAGATGTCGGCGTGATCGAACTCGAGGTTGTTGAGCACCGCGGTACGCGCGGGGTAGTGCACGAACTTGGACCGTTTGTCGAAGAACGCGGTGTCGTACTCGTCGGCTTCGATCACGAAGAAGTCGGTGCCGCCGAGCCGCGCGGACACCCCGAAGTTCTGCGGCACCCCGCCGATCAGGAAGCCCGGCTGCAAGCCGCCGTGCTCGAGTATCCACGCCAGCATCGAGCTCGTCGTGGTCTTGCCATGAGTGCCGGCGACGGCGAGGACCCAGCGGCCGTGCAGCACGTGATCGTGCAGCCACTGCGGTCCCGACACGTAGCGATGACCCTTGTCCAGGATCGCTTCCATCAGCGGATTGCCGCGGGTGATCACGTTGCCGATCACGAACACGTCGGGATTCAGCGCGAGCTGGTCGGCGCCGTAGCCTTCGATGAGCTCGATGCCCTGGCTTTGGAGCTGGGTGCTCATGGGCGGATAGACGTTGGCGTCGCAACCGGTGACCTTGTGGCCGGCTTCGCGCGCGAGCACCGCAAGCCCGCCCATGAACGTGCCGCAGATGCCGAGGATGTGGATGTGCATCAGATGCTGCAGGAGTCAGGATTCAGGATTCAGCAGGCGGACCTGCCGGTCCGCAGCTTCAGGCGCGGAAGATGAAGTATACCGCCCCGAGGAGACACAGCCCGGCGTAGAGGTAGTTCATGCGGACCGGCTCGCCCATGTAAAGCACCGCGAACGGCACGAACACCGAGAGCGTCACCACCTCCTGCAGGATCTTCAGCTGCGCGAGGTTCATCGCCGTGAAGCCGAGGCGGTTCGCCGGGACCTGCACGAGGTATTCGAAGAACGCGATACCCCAACTGACGAGGGCGGCTATCCACCACGGTTTCGAATTGAGATTCTTGAGGTGCCCGTACCACGCGAAAGTCATGAAGAGGTTGGATACGGCGAGCATGAGCGCCGTCGGTACGAGCGGATGCGCGAGCACTGCCATGGATGTCCCGGGGGGAAGGTCACGAAGGGGCGCAATTATAATGGGGGCGCCTCGTATGTCCGTCTCCGCCCTCCTCGTCACCGGCGCTACCGGCGCCGGCAAGACGACTTACCTTTCCCGCCTGATCGCGCAGCGGCCCGCTGCGGCGCGCTGGGCCGTGCTGGTCAACGATTTCGGAGAGGCGAGGCTGCGCACGGGACCCGGCCTCGCGGTGCGCGAGGTCGCGGGCTGCATCTGCTGCTCGGGACAGGTGTCGCTGCGCACGGCGATCGTCGCGCTCCTGCGCGACGGGCCGGAACGGCTGCTGATCGAAGCGTCGGCGGCAGCCCATCCGGACGCGATCGTGCACGTGCTGAACGAGCCCGGTATCGCGTCGGCGGTGACGCTGGAGCGCACGGTGTGCGTCGCCGATCCCGCACAGGCGCTCGATCCGCGTTACGCGAATCTCGAGCTCTACCGGGAGCAGGTGAAGGCGGCGGATGAGGTGGTGCTGAGCAAGACCGACGCTCGTGCAGAGGAAGCGCTGCGCGCAATGGGCGCACAGCGCATAGAGCACGTCATTCCCGACCCGCGATAGCGGAAGAGATCGGGAATCCATTTGACGTTGAGTTCAAAATGGATCCCCGCCTTCGCGGGGATGACCAGGTGCCTGGCGTCACCTGGTCACTTCGAGGGAACCCTTCATCCCGGGGTGCAGGCCGCAGATATAGCCGATCGTGCCGGCGTCGTTGAACGTGAGCGACGCGCTCTGGCCCTTCAGCAGCACCGCGGTACGAAGCTGCTTGTCGACGATCGTGATCTGGTGCGGCGAGTCGTCGCCGTTGGTCCACGTGACGGGTTGCCCCGCGACGACTTTCAGCGTGTTCGGACCGAAGGCGAAGCCGTTGATGTTGACGTCGTGCTGCCCCGACTTCATCGCGACCGGGCCCGTCGGGAACTTGCCCGCGAGCTGCGCGAGCGAGATCACGTAGTCCTGCCGCTCGTGGGGCTTGTGGCACTCGAAGCACGCCTTGATGCCGGCGTTGGCCTTCTCGTTCGGTTTGCCGTCCGCGGTGAAAGCGGCGTACTGCCAGTCGGCGTTACGCCACGCCTCCGGCACCGAAGCGCCCCAGCCCGAGCGCTTCTCCATGACCGTGACGCCGGTGAGATTGCCTTTGACGAAGCGCCCTTTGCCGTCCTTCTCGGGAATGCCCTTGTCGTCGACTTTCGCGCTGAAGATCGCCATCGCGATCTTCGCGCCGTCGGGAATCGGCCGCCCCTCGCGGACCGCTTTCACGACCTCCGGGCTGGTATAGAGCTCGCGGTGCTGCTTGCTGTCGTAGCGGTCTACGGTCGCGTAGAGCTGCCACTTCTGGTAGTCGGCGGGATAGGTGATGAGCTCGGGACGATCTGCCGAAACCGTCGATGCGACGAACGCACCGGCCACGGCCGAAGCCGCGCCGGCGAACAACGCGATGCGTGATTTCATGGCCACCCCCTTGTTGTGAAGCAGGCGGCAAGCGTCCGCTGATCGCCTGCGTCCGGACAGGTTACACCGGAACGTCGGGGAGGGTCGCCGAGCGCGTGCCGGCGATCGGGCGGTTGTCGGTGGCGTGGTAGGTATGAACGACCGAGAACTTGGTCTCGTTCGTCTGGTTGGCGCCGGCGGCGTGGAAGAGCCGGCAGTGAAAGAAGAGCACGTCGCCCGGATCGAGCTCGACGCGCGTCTCGCGCGCGAGGAGCGCGCGGTTCCGCTCCACGTCGGTGCGCAGGAACTGCGCGGCGTCGAGCTGCTCGGGCAGGAATTCCATCGCGTGCGAGCCCGGCAGCACGAGCAGGCACCCGTTCTCGTGGCGCTCGCGGCCGAGCGCGAGCCACACCGAGACGAGCTCGGGCCGCTCGAAGGACCAGTAGCGGATGTCGCGGTGCCAGCTCGTGAGACTGCTGTAGCGCGGGTCCTTGGTCATCACGCAGTTGTGATGCGCCTGCGAGAGCTCGACGCGGGGGCCCAGCAGTTGGCGCAGCCGCGCCGCGACGGCCGGCGACGTCGCCCACTCGCGGAAGGCAGGATCGCGCGCGTACGCCTGGAGAAGACGCCGCACGGTGCGGCCGCCGGGTGCGTCGTGCGATTCCGGCGCGCCGGGATACTGCACATCGGCTTCGTATTCGAGCGGAGGGACCGCCGCGACGAGCTGCGAGCGCGCCGCGCCGAGCATGCGCGAACGCAGCGCTTCGGAGACGAGCCCGCGCACGACGACATAGCCGTCGCGCTCGAACTGCGCGACTTCCGCCGGCGTAAAGCCCGATGCGGGCTCGGCGCTCATCCCTTACTCGACCGTCGCGGGCTCGGGCGCGGGCGCCGAGCGCTCGTAGCCGAGGTTCGGCGAGAGCCAGCGCTCGATCTGCGGGAGCGGCATGCCTTTGCGGCGGCTGTAATCGAGCGCCTGGTCGCGATCGATCTTGCCCACTGCGAAATAGCGCGACTCGGGATGCGAGAGATAGAACCCGCTCACGCTGGACGCCGGGTGCATCGCGAACGATTCGGTGAGCTCGATGCCCGCGCGTTGCGCACCGAGCAGTTCGAACAGCGCGCCTTTCTCGGTGTGGTCCGGGCACGCGGGATATCCCGGCGCCGGACGGATCCCGCGATACTTCTCCGCGATCAGCGCGTCGTTGTCGAGCGTCTCGTCCCTGGCGTAGCCCCAGAACTCGCGGCGCACGCGCGCGTGCAGAAGCTCGGTGAACGCCTCGGCGAGACGATCGGCGATCGCCTTCAGCATGATCGCGCCGTAGTCGTCGCGGGCCTTCTCGAATTTTTCGAGGTGCTTCTCGATGCCGATGCCCGCCGTCACCGCGAAAGCGCCGATGTAATCGGGCACGCCCGACTCTTTCGGCGCGATGAAATCCGCGAGCGAGAAGTTCGGGTTGCCGGTCGGCTTCTCGTTCTGCTGGCGCAGGTTGTGCCACGTCATCAGCACGCGCTTGCGCGATTCGTCCGAATAGATCTCGATGTCCTCGCTGTTGACGCGAGCGGCCGGGAACAGACCGAACGCCGCGCCCGCGGTGAGCCAGCGGCCGTCGATGATCTTCTTCAGCATCGCCTGGCCCTCGGCGAGCACGTTACGCGCGGCTTCGCCGACGATCTCGTCCTTCAGGATCGCGGGATACGGGCCCGAGAGCTCCCACGTCTGGAAGAACGGACCCCAGTCGATGTACCGGGCGATCTCGGCGAGATCGTAGTTCTTCAGCACCTTGACCCCGAGCATCTCGGGCTTGGGCGGCGTGTAGGTCTTCCAGTCGGTCTTGTGCGCGTTGTCGCGCGCCTTCGCAATCGTGATGAGCGACGGACCTTTCTTGCCTTCGTGCGCCTTGCGCAGGCGCTCGTAATCGGCGCGGACCTCGGCGATGTACGCGTCACGCTGCTCTTCGGAGAGCAGGCTGCTGCACACCGACACCGCGCGCGACGCGTCCGGCACCCACACGACGGGCCCGTGGTAATTCGGTGCGATCTTGACCGCGGTGTGCGTGCGCGAGGTCGTGGCGCCCCCGATGAGGAGCGGCACCGCGCCGTAGCCTTCACGCTGCATCTCGCGCGCGTTGTGCGCCATCTCTTCGAGCGAAGGCGTGATGAGACCCGAAAGCCCGATGATGTCGGCTTTGTGCTCGCGGGCGATGTCGGAGATCTTGTTCCACGGCACCATCACGCCGAGGTTGACGACCTCGTAGTTGTTGCACTGGAGCACCACCGCGACGATGTTCTTGCCGATGTCGTGCACGTCGCCTTTGACCGTGGCGAGCACGATCTTGCCTTTCGGGCGGTTGTCGCCCGATTGCGCTTTCTCCGCTTCGAGGAAAGGCTCGAGGTGGGCCACCGCCTGCTTCATGACGCGCGCCGACTTCACCACCTGCGGCAGGAACATCTTGCCCGCGCCGAAGAGATCGCCGACCACGTTCATGCCGTCCATGAGCGGGCCCTCGATGACGTGGATCGGCCGGCCGTACTTGACGCGCGCTTCCTCGGTGTCCTCGACGATGTAGTCGGTGATGCCGCGGACGAGTCCGTGGGTGATCCGCTCTTCGAGCGTGCCCTTGCGCCATTCGAGATCGACGGTCTCGGTCTTCGCTTTGCCCTTCACCGTCTCGGCGAACGCGACCATGCGCTCGGCCGCGTCGGGCCGGCGGTTGAAGATGATGTCCTCGACGTGCTCGAGCAGATCTTTCGGCAGCTCGTCGTAGACCGCGAGCTGACCGGCGTTGACGATCGCCATCGTCAGGCCCGCACGGATCGCGTGATACAGGAACGCCGCGTGGATCGCCTCGCGTACCGGGTTGTTGCCGCGGAACGAGAACGACACGTTCGACAGGCCGCCGGACACGCGCGCGTGCGGCAGGTTCTGGCGTATCCAGCGCGTCGCCTCGATGAAGTCGACGCCGTAGTTGTTGTGCTCTTCGATGCCGGTAGCGATCGCGAAGATGTTCGGATCGAAGATGATGTCCTCGGCGGGGAAGCCGACTTCGTCGACGAGGACGCGATACGCCTCGGCGCAGATCTCCTTGCGCCGAGGCAGCGTGTCGGCCTGGCCTTTCTCGTCGAACGCCATGACGATGACCGCGGCGCCGTAGCGCTTGGCGAGCTTCGCCTGCTGCACGAAAGGCGCCTTGCCTTCCTTCATCGAGATCGAGTTGACGACGCACTTGCCCTGGATGCACTTCAGCCCCGCCTCGATCACGTCCCACTTCGACGAATCGATGACGATCGGCACGCGCGAGATGTCGGGCTCGGCGGCGACGAGCTTGAGGAATCTCACCATCGCCGCCTTGGAGTCGAGCATCGCCTCGTCCATGTTCACGTCGATCATCTGCGCGCCGTTCTCGACCTGCTGCCGCGCGACCGACAGCGCGGCGGCGAAGTCGCCGGCCATGATGAGCTTGGAGAAACCGGGCGAGCCGGTGACGTTGGTGCGCTCGCCGATGTTGGCGAAGAGCGAGTCGTCGCCGATGTTGAGCGCTTCGAGGCCGGACAAGCGCAGGCGATGCTCGATCTCGGGGACCTTGCGCGGCGGCAGGCCCTGCAACGCTTCGGCAATGGCCTTGATGTGCGCGGGCGTGGTGCCGCAACAGCCGCCGGCGACGTTGATGAAGCCGCTCTTGGCGAAATCGAGCAGGTACGACGCGGTCTGCTCGGGCGATTCGTCGTAGCCCGTCTCGGCGAGCGGATTCGGCAGGCCGGCGTTCGGATACGCGCAGACGTAGGTGTCGGCGACGGTCGAGATCTCCTCGATGTACGGCCTCATGAGCTTGGCGCCGAGCGCGCAATTGAGCCCGATCGTGAGCGGCTTCGCGTGCCGCACCGAGTTCCAGAACGCTTCGGGCGTCTGGCCCGACAGCGTGCGGCCCGAGGCGTCGGTGATCGTGCCCGAGATCATCACCGGGATCGTCCGGCCGAGCTTTTCGCAGAGCTGGTCGATCGCGAACAGCGCCGCCTTGGCGTTGAGCGTGTCGAAGATCGTCTCGACGAGGAACAGATCGACGCCGCCTTCGGCGAGCGCTTCAGCCGCCTCGGAGTACGACGCGACCAGCTCATCGAAGCTGATCTTCCGGAAACCGGGGTCGTTGACATCGGGCGAGATCGACGCGGTCTGGTTGGTCGGACCGACCGCGCCGGCGACGAAGCGCGGGCGCGAAGGGTCGAGCTTCTCGAACTTGGCGCACGCGGCGCGCGCGAGCTTCGCCGCTTCGACGTTGAGCTCGCGCACCAGCGACTGCATGTGGTAATCGGCTTGCGCCACCGACGTCGAGTTGAAGGTGTTCGTCTCGATGATGTCGGCGCCGGCTTCGAGATACTGCTCGTGGATCGCCTGGACGATCTGCGGCTGCGTGAGCACGAGCAGGTCGTTGTTGCCTTTGACGTCGTGCGCGTAGTCCTTGAAGCGCTCGCCGCGATACTCCGCCTCCCCGAGCTTGTAGGTCTGGATCATGGTGCCCATCGCGCCGTCGAGGATCAGGATGCGCGTGGAAAGGGCGGCTTCGAGCTGCTGCAGGCGTTCGGGGGTCATCGGGCGGAAGGTTGCGCCGGGCGCGGAACGCGCCAAGCTGTTGATCACAAAGGGCGTAATGTTATCACGCGCGGGGCAGGCCCCGCCCCTGTAGGGCGAGGTAAACAACCCAGCAGGCGCATCCTGCAACGCTGAGCGCCGCCATGCCCGAGGCGAGCTCCAGCGCGCTGTCCGCCAGCAGCGGAGAGACGATGCCCGCCAGGATCGCCGAAAACAGGCTGTGCTGGAACCCGAGCAGCGAAGACACAAGCCCGCGGTTGTGAGGAAAGAGGTCGAGCGCGAGCAGCGTCAGGCTCGGCATGGCGAGCGCCATCCCGAGCGCGTAACCCATGACGGGCAGCACCGACCACGGCAGCGCGGGCCCGGCCAGCGCGCAGTAGGCGAGATTGAACGCCGCCGCGCCGAACACGATCGCGTAGGCGAGCTTTACCGTCTTGCGCGAAGAGAGCTTGCCGGCGACCCGGCCGGAGATGAACGCGCCGAGCGTGACGCCCGCGACGGCGGGCACGAAGATCCACGCGAACTGCGTTTCGGACAGTCCGAGGATGCGATAGACGAACGCCGGCGCCGACACGATGTAGATGAAAAAGCCGCAGAAATTGAGCGCGATCGCCGACGAGACCAGGAACAGCGGAAAGCTGCGCCCGACCGTCAGGTAGTTACGGGCAAGCGCGCGGAGCTCGAACGGCTGGCGCTCGCCGCGCGGCAGCGATTCGCCGAGCCGCGCGCCGCAGGCGACCAGCAATACCGAGGCATAGAGCGCGAGGAACACGAACACCGGACGCCACCCGAACGCCGACTGCAGCCAGCCGCCGATGACCGGGGCGACCGCGGGGGCGATCCCGAAGAGCATCGTCACCAGCGACATCAGGCGTTGCGCTGCGTGACCCTGGAGCGTGTCGCGAATGATCGCGCGGCCGACCACGATGCCCGCGCCGGCCGAAAGCCCTTGTATGCCGCGAAAAACGAGGAGCTGCTCGAACGTCGCGGCGAGCGCGCAGCCTGCGCAGGCGAGCGCGAACACCAGCAGGTTGGCGAGAACGACCGGCCGCCGGCCGAAGGAATCGGAGAGCGTGCCGTGGAACAGCGTCATCACGGCGAAGCCGAGTAGATAGACCGACAGCGTCTGCTGCATGTGCATCGCGGAGACGCGCAGGTCCGCCTCGATCGCGGGAAACGACGGCAGGTAGGTGTCGATCGAGAACGGCCCGATCATCGCCAGCGCGGCGAGCAGCAGCGCGAGGCCGCGGTAGCGCATGCGATCCGGCGCGTGCGCGATGGCTTCTGAGGTCTGCATGAAAGGCGCTGAACGATAGCGCAAGCGGTCGTGCCGGTGCAAAAAGTCACGCGCACGCGAGCTAACTTGCCGTAGGGAAAAGACTGACGTCGTTTGTAGCCGATGCCCTACAGGGAGCGTCGCCACAAGGGATGGACTCGGCGGTGCGCGCGCCGCATCCGGCAGTAATCTCGAAGACGCTTCAACGTTCGTCCCCTGTTGCCCGGGGAATCTCCCGCTCCGGACCTACTGCTCCCGGAGCGTTCAATCAACATCGAAGAGGAACCAAGATGGAAACGAACAAGCTGACTGAAAAACCCTTCGCGCAAGTCGCCGCCGCCATCCAGGCGCTCGACCTCGAAACGGTGAAGGCGAGGCTCATGGATCCGGAGCTCGGCGAGGGCTGGACCCGCGAGTACGCAGACAGCATCGAGGCGGCCTACAAGACCTACCTCACCATGGTCGCGAAATATCAGGAGGACGCCGAAGACATCATGCTGGCCAAGGACGTCGACGAGTTCTGGCACACGCACATCCTCCAGACGATGAAATACAGCGCCGATTGCGAGACGGTATTCGGCACCTATCTGCACCACAACCCGCACGTCGGGCCGCGCACGGCGGCGGACCTCTCGAAGCGCGAGGAGATGGCCGCGAAGACGCGCCACCTCTACGCGCAGGAATTCGCGGACGCCGATGCGGCATGGGCCGGGGGCTCGCCGCGCTCGGCGGCTTTCTCGAGCGCCGCGGTGAGTGCAGGCGCCGCCGCATTCAGCAGCGCGGCCATCCGCGAGGCCAGCGCGGCGTTCTCGAGCGCAGCGATCGCGGCGCGTGACGCGGCGTTCTCCAGCGCGGCGATCCGCGCTGAGCGCGCGGCCTTCTCGAGCGCGGCGGTCGGCGCGACCGGCGCGGCATTCTCCAGTGCTGCGATCCAAGCGAAGGACGCCGCATTCTCCAGTGCTGCTATCCAGGCGAAGGACGCGGCATTCTCCAGCGCTGCTATCCCGGCGAAGGACGCGGCATTCTCCAGCGCTGCTATCCAGGCGAAGAATGCGGCATTCTCCAGCGCCGCGATCAGCGCCGAAAGCGCCGCGTTCTCCAGCGCGGCACGGCCGCACGCGCGCACCTGAGCGCGTCACGCAAGCCACGAAAGGCCGGCAGTCGCCGGCCTTTCGTTTCGCCGGCGCGGATGCGGCGCGGGCCGCGCGCGACCTTGCGCTACACTCGAAACGTCCGGTCGAGGAGGACACCCGCACGCATGACCGATCCCGAGGAGACGCCGTCGCAGCGCACGCGCCGTTGGGCCGTGCTGCCGTGGCTCGTGCTGCTCATCGGCGTACCTGCGTCCATCTATCTGTTCGTTGTGCTCAACCAGGCGGTCGAGGAAGTCGCCCGCTCGCGTTTCGAACGCGAAGCGAGCGAAGCGAAGGGCCTGATCGAAGTCAGAATCCATTTCTACGCGGACATCCTCTACGGTCTGCGGGCGCTGTTCGCGACCCAACCGAACGTGAGCCGGCTGGATTTCCATCGTTACGTCCGGTCGCTCGACCTGAAACAGCGCTATCCCGGGTTCGACCTGGTCAACTTCGCCGCGTACGTCCCCGGTCGGGAGCGCGCGCGCTTCGAAGCCGCGGTGAGGCGCGACGTCAGCCTCGACGCTCGCGGCTATCCCGATTTCGCCATCAAGCCGCCGGGGGAACGGCCCGATTACCACGTGATGGTCTATCTCGAGCCGATGCAGGACTTTCGCTTCGCATTCGGTCTCGATCTCGGGGCCAATCCCGCGCTCGACGCCGCGCCCAAGACGCTCGTCAGCCTGCAACACAGCGCGCGCGACAGCGGCCGCCTCACCGCGTCGGGTATGCCGATCCGCATCAAGGGCGCCAAGGAATACGTCGGCCTCGCGATGCGGCTCGCGGTGTATCGCGCCGGAGCCGCCATCGACACCGTCGAGCAGCGTCGCGCTGCGTACGTGGGATCGGTCGGGGCCGGCTTCAACGTCGAGCACCTCATGAAAGGCACGCTGCACGAAGGCATGGCGCAGTACATGCGCTTCATCCTGTACGACGCCGGGTCCGCAAGCGACCCCCGCAGCACGGCCGCGCCCGTGCAGGAGCGGCTGTTGTTCGACAGCGATCCTCGCAAGGGCGCGGCAGGGGAAGACCACGACGCCTTCACGCGCGTGCTGCCGATCGAAGTCGGCGGCCGCATTTGGCGCATCCATTTCAAGGCGCCGCGCTCGGCGCTGATCGAGAAGGTCGACGCGTTGTCGCCCTGGGTCGTGCTGGTCGGCGGCATCCTGACCAGCCTGCTCCTCGCGGGCCTCTTCTATTCGCTCGCATCGTCGCGCGGCCGCGCGCTCGCGATCGCCTCGGAGATGACGAGCCACCTGCGTGAAAGCGAAGCGAGCCTCACCGAAGCGCACGCGCTGCTCGCAGACGCGCAAAAGCTCGCCGGCGTCGGCTGCTGCCACTACGAACCCGGCAACGGCCGCATCGTATGGTCGGAAGAGCTCTTCCACATCCACGGCGTCGATCCCGGCACGTTCGCGCCGACCTACGAGTCGACCATGGCGCTCGTGCATCCCGAGGACCGCTCGTCGTGGGCCCGCGCGCTCGAGCGCGCGCTGGCAAGCGGCGCGCCGTTCTCGAGCGAGTTTCGCATCGTGCGGCCCGACCGGAGCGTGCGGCACCTGCGCAGCCTCGGCGAGGTCATGCACGACGGGGGCGGCACCGTGACGAGCATGCTGTGGTCGGTGCTCGACATCACCGAGCAGAAACGCACCGAGGATGCGCTGCGCGCCTCGGCCGAGCAGCTCACGGCGCTGTCGCGCCGCCTCGTCGAGGTGCAGGAGGCCGAGCGCCGGCAGCTTTCGCGCGAGCTGCACGATCGTGTCGGGCAGAACCTGACGGCGCTCAGCATCAACCTCGACATGCTGCGCACGTCGCTCGGCGACGCGAACGCCAAGCACGCGGCGCGCTTGCGCGATTCGACCGCGCTGCTCGAATCGACCGCCGACTCGATCGAAGACGTGATGTCCGAGCTGCGCCCGCCGATGCTCGACGATTACGGCCTCTATCCCGCGCTCAACTGGTACGCCCGTCGCTTCGCCGAGCGCACCGGCATCGAGGTCGAGGTCTTCGGCAGCGACACGTCCGAGCGCCCCCGGCCCGAGATCGAGATCACCCTCTTCCGCATCGCCCAGGAAGCGCTGACCAACGTCGCCAAGCACGCCGAGGCGAGCCGGGTGCGGATCGACCTCACGCACGCGAACGGCCACTGCGTGATGCGCGTGGCGGATAATGGCATAGGCATAGACACCGCGCGCCTCGGCGACATCCGCGAGCGCCGCGGCCTCGGAATGGTTACGATGCGGGAACGCACGCAGGCCGTCGGGGGACATTTCACCGCAAGCACGGTGCCGGGCGGCGGCACCGAGATCGCAATCGAGGTACCGGTCCATGACGATACGCATACTCATAGCGGATGATCACGGCGTAGTCGCAGAAGGGCTGCGCTCGCTGGTCAGCACCCAGCCCGAGATGGAAGTGATCGGGCTCGCCGAAAACGGCCGCGAGGTCGTGCGCGCGGCGCTCGACACCACGCCCGACATCGTGCTGATGGATCACGCGATGCCGCTGCTCAACGGCACCGAGGCGACGCGCCTCATCCGCGACCGCTCCGATCGCACGCGCGTCATCATGCTGTCGATGTACTCCGACGCGGTGCACGTCTATCGCGCGCTCCAGGCGGGCGCGACGGGCTACATCGTGAAGAAGTCGGTCGCGAAGGAAGTGGTGGACGCGATCCACGCGGTGCACCGCGGCGGACGCTATCTGTCGAAGCAGCTCGCCGACATCGTCATCGATCACGTCGTTCACAAAACGGGGCCCGACGACCCCCTCGAGCGCCTGTCTTCGCGCGAGCGGCAGGTGCTGCAATTGCTGGCGGAAGGTCATAGCGTGGCCGAGATCGCCGCGACGCTGTCGCTGTCTCCTAAGACTGTCGAGACCTATAGAGCGCGGATGATGGAGAAGCTCGGCATATTCGATCTCGCGAACCTCGTTCGTTTCGCGATACAGCAAGGCGTTACAGCGCTAGAGTAGTTTTTCCCGGCGCGTCCCCAGGAGATAAGAGGCATGACGGCCCGCTACACCCAGGACCCCGTCGCGCTCGTCGTCAACAGCCACCATGCGGTACGGCGAGCGCTATGCGAGAAGATCAGGGCGTCTTTCGCGAATTTCAGACTGCGCGAAGCGGCGAGCATGGCCGACGCGCTGGCGATCCTCGAGACGGAAACGATCGACATCGTGCTGCTCGAAGGCGATCACCACGGCATCAACAGCCTGCAGGCGACGCGCGCGGTGCTCGAGCGCTCGCCGCAGTCGTCGGTGATCATGGTGTCGGGTGTCAGCGAGCCGTCGTGCCGCTCCGCGGCGAGCCGCGCCGGCGCGATGGCCTTCGTTTCCAGGCGCGCGATCAACAGCGAGCTGATGCAGGTGCTCGCCGACGTGCTCGGCGAGCGCGGACGCCAGGACGACCCTGGCGTATAGGTCAGGCTGCGGACGCTTGTTCGGCGGCGAGGCGTCCCGGCTGGACCGCGCGACGCGCGAGGTTCTTCTCGCACAGCATGCACGCGGCTTCGAGCGTGCCCGGGCGGCCGAGCAGGTAACCCTGCATCTTCGCCACCCCCATCGCCTTGAGCTTCGACAGCTCGGCCGCAGTCTCGATGCCTTCGGCGACGAGGTCGCAGCGATGCTCTTTTCCGAACTGGATCAGCGCCGAAGCGAGCGTCGAGCGCGCATGATCGGTGTGGATGCCGCGCACCAGGCTCATGTGCAGCTTGATGATGTCGGGCTTCAACTGCAGGATGTGACGGAAGCTCTCGATACCGCCGCCCGCCTCGTCGACCGAGATGCGCAGCCCATGCTCGCGCAGCGGGGCCAGCACTTTCGCCATCTCGTCGTACTGGCGGATCGTCGGGTGCTCGTTGATCTCGAGCACGATGCGCTCGAGAGGCGCGTTGGCGAAAGCGCGCTCGAGCTGACCGTTGACGATGATGTTCGGTGAGACGTTGAAGCCGATGTAGACCGCATCGGGCAGTCGCTGGAAGCTCTCCATCGCTTTGGCGATGAGCTTCGCCTCGAGCGCCACGTCCATGCCGACGCGCGCGGCGTCGGCGAACCACTCGCCCGGTCCGCGCGGCGGCGTGCCGGCGAAGCGCGCGAGCGCTTCGAACCCGACGACCGCGGCGCGCTTGATGTCGTAGACCGGCTGATAGAGGAACGAGACGAGGTCGCTGTCGATCGCGAACCGCACGCGCTCCTCGATCTCGGCGGTGCGGCGTTGCGCGTACATGTCGGCTTCGATGTGCTCCGCGGCGAGCTCGGCGAAGACGCGCACCATCGACACGTCACGCCCGTGCAGGACCGCATCGGCGCGCGGGCCGGCGCAGACCAGGTTGCCGTAGCGCGTGCCGCCATCGAGCTGGATGGGCACGCAGATGTGAGCGCCCGCTCTCGCGTTGTCAGCACCGCATTCGGCATGATCGAAAGGATCCCGCCCGCCGGGGACGAGGCCCGGATATTCGGAGCGCGTGTCGATGTGGCGGATGACGCTGCCGCCGTCGGCGGCCTCGGAGATGTAGGCGATATCGACGTGAAGGTAGGCGCGCAACGCCCGGAGAGCGCGACCGAGCAGCGGCCCCATGGGCACGGTGCCGGGCTTTTTGTCTTCCACCAGGAAGTTCAGGAACGTCAGGTCCCCAGGCGCGATGCTCATCGGCCAGCTTACCTTTCTTTAGCCATTACAATCAGCTGATTCTACTGCTGTGCGAAGGTTTTACATTAGATTTATGTTGCGAGGCAGCAAAACAGCGCTGACGCGACACGCCTCCTATAACGACCGATCCCGGGAAAACTGAACCGGTCTAGGGGTGGCGCGCGGCGGTGGCGGCGAGCGGCTCGTCGAGCGCGCCGGATAGGAATTTCGTGAGGGCGGCGTCGTCCAGGGGCTTCGAGAGCAGGTAGCCCTGGATTTCGTCGCAGCCGTTCTCGGCGAGGAAGGCGAGCTGGGCGCGCGTCTCCACGCCCTCGGCGATCACGCCCATCCCGAGGTTGTGCGCCAGCGAGATGATGGCGCGGGTGATCGTGGCGTCGTGGGGGCTGCCGGGCACGTCGTCGATGAACGAGCGGTCGATCTTCAGCCGGTCGATCGGGAAGCGCCGCAGGTAGCCCAGGCTCGAATAGCCCGTCCCGAAGTCGTCGATCGCGAGCTGGACGTTCATCTCCTTGAGCTCGGACAGGATCGAGAGCACGCGCTCGGTGTTGCCCATCATCATGCTCTCGGTGATCTCGAGCTCTAGGCACTGCGGCGGCAGCCCGGTCTGTCCGAGGATGCGCTCGATGGTCTTGGCGAGCGCCGACTGGTAGAACTGCCGCGCCGAGAGGTTGACCGCGACGCGGCCGAAATCCGCGCCCTGCGCGCGCAAGGACGCGGCGAAGCGGCACGCGGTGAGCAGCACCCATTCGCCGATCGGCACGATGAGCCCGCTCTCTTCGGCGATGGGAATGAAGCGGTCGGGCGCGATGCGGCCGAGCTCGGGATGCTCCCAGCGCAGCAGCGCTTCGAAGCCCACGATCTCCACGCTGCTCGCCGCCGCCTGCGGCTGGTAATGCAGCAGGAGCTCGCCCTGCTCGACCGCCTTGGACAGCCGCGTCTTCAGCTGGAACTGCTCGGAGATCGAGTTGTTCATCTCCTTGCGGTAGAAGCTGTAGGTGTTACGGCCGCGCTCCTTGGCGTGATACATCGCGGCGTCGGCGTTCTTGAGCAGCTCCTCGACCGATGCGCCGTCGAGCGGATAGAGCGCGATGCCGAGGCTCGCCGACACCGTGATTTCCTGCTTCTCGATCATCACCGGCTGCGACAGGCGGCTCACGATGCGCTCGGCGATATCGGTGACTTCGGCGATGTCGTGGATCTCGGTCGCGATCAGCACGAACTCGTCGCCGCCGAAACGCGCGACGGTGTCCTCGGGCCGCAGGATCTCGACGAGCTCGCGGGCGACGTCCTTCAGCAGCACGTCGCCCGCGGCGTGGCCGAGCCCGTCGTTGACGAGCTTGAAGTGGTCGAGGTCGAGGAACATCACCGCGCAGGTGAGATCGCGCCGATCGGCGCGGAACAGCGCCTGTTGCAGCCGGTCGTGCAGCAGGTGGCGGTTGGCGAGGCCGGTCAGCGCGTCGTGGTTGACGTGGTGCTCGAGCTCTTCCTGGTAGCGGCGCGTCTCGGTGATGTCGTTGAGCACGCCGACGAAGTGCGTGACGTGGCCCTTGGCGTTGCGCACCGGAGACACGTGCAGCTCGTTGTAGAAGAGCGAGCCGTCCTTGCGGTAGTTGCGCAGCGTGACCCGCCCTTCCTGGCGCGTCGCGAGCAGCGCTCGCAAGCTGGCGAGCTCGGGCTGGTCGGTGTCCGCGCCCTGAAGGAAGCGGCAGTTGCGGCCGATCGTCTCCGGCGCGCTGTATCCGGTGATCCGCTCGAAAGCGGGGTTCACGTGCACGATCGAATAATTCTGGCGGCGGCCGGTGGTGATGACGACGGCATTGACGGTCGCTTCGAGCGCGCGCTCGTGCAGGCGCAGCTTCTGTTCCGCAGCGACGCGCTCGGTGACGTCGCGGAAGTAGATCGACAGACCGCCCGCGTGGGGGTACGCGTCGACCTCGTACCAGATACCGTAGCGCAGTGAGTACTCGAGGTAGCGGACCGTGCGGCCCTCGGTCATCGCCTCGTGGAGTCGGCGGTAACCCTGCGTGCGCACGCCCTCGGGGAAGAGGTCCCAGCACACCCGCCCGAGCATGCGAGTCGCGCGCATGCGGAAGACCTGCTGCGCCTTCTTGTTGAGGTACGTGAAGCGCCAGTCACGGTCGACGGCGACGAACGCATCGGAGATGCTCTCGAGGATCTGCTCGGCCTGCAGACTGCCGGCAATGCGATCCGGGCTCGTGTCGGCGTCGGAGGGCATGTCGGCGCGGAGTCTTCCGTGATGAGCCTGCAAAAAAAATTGGGGCGAGTTTGGGGTTGGGCCACCCCAAAGTCAAGGCACAGCAAGTGCAGTGCCGCAGCGACTTACGCGCGCATCGCACGATCCAGCGTGCGATAGCGTATGGCCTCCGCGACGTGCGTCGAGCGCACTCGCTCGCTGCCTTCGATATCGGCTATCGAGCGCGCGACCTTGAGCACGCGATGATAGGCGCGTGCGGACAGCCCCAGCCGCGCGATCGCTTTACCCAGAAGTATCGCCCCTTCCGCGTCCGGCGTGCAGTGCTCGTCGACTTCTTTCGTCGTGAGCCGGGCGTTGGTTTTTTGCTGCCGTGCAACCTGGCGCGCGCGCGCGAGTGTGACGCGCTCGCGGATCGCCGCGGAAGCCTCGCCGTCGGCGCCGCGTGCGAGCGCCTCGGGCTCGACCGCCGGCACTTCGAGCTGGACATCGATGCGGTCCAGCAACGGCCCCGAGATCTTCCAGCGGTAACGCAGCACCTGATCGGGCGTGCAGCGGCAGCGGTTCGCATAGTGACCCAGATAGCCGCAGGGACAGGGACGCGTTGCTCTTTTGCCATTTTCCGCCGTCACACTTAAGTCTCTGAAACCAAAGGAAACTGACTTCCAGCCAGAGACTCTCGGCGAGCACCTGAAGCAGCGGCGTCTCACGCTCGGTCTGACGCAAGCTGAGGCCGGGCGGCGGCTCGGCGCGAGCCAATTCACCGTCATGAATTGGGAATTGGAACGCCGCTGGCCGCGGGATAAGCACTGGCCAGCGATCGTCGCCTTCCTTGGCTACGATCCGCGTACGGGCGCAGCGTCCTTGATGGAGCGGCGTTGAGTCTCCGCTGATTGGCCGCAGCTGACGCACCGCGAGAAGCCAACGTGGACCAGCCAGCACTGCGGCTCGGCAGCCGGCTGGACGACCCCGCGGCTGGCCAACCGGCTGAGCGGTCTATAGAAACACGAGATTCATCCCGCAATGAGCCACGGTCGAATGGGCGCGCCGCATCCTCTCTCCGTCGCTCACCTCACGCGCCGTTGATCCCTTTCCGCGACAGCCGGACGCTTGAACAGGCGCGAACCATCGACAACCCCACGTCGTCGACCATGATCCGGGCTGCCGCGCTCTCGGCGTCGGCGCCGAGCTCATCGTCTCTGGCGACGCCCACCTGCTCAACCTCAAGCGCTACCAGAACATGCCCATCGTCAGCGCCGCCCAGGCGCTGCGCTGCGCATCGTCGCAGCCGCCTGAAGCGGCAACGCCCAGCGCGAACGCTGGGCGTTGTCGGAACTTGCAAAGAATCTGGACCTGACCCTATTTACCCTCTATTTATCCTCCCGTGAGGCCGTCGTAGACTGTAGCCGGTGGTCACGCCGTTGACGGTCTTGCCGATGCATTCCTGTGAGCGATGAGTAAATCATAGACGGTTTGCCTCTTATCGAGCTTCGTGACATCGATGCCCTCTTGCGATAGCCACGCTTCAAGCTTTTCGGTCCCGGCGTCGAGATGCCAACTATCCAGCTCGGTGAATCTATCAAGTCTGTCGGCGGGACGAATTTGTCGAGGGTCAATCCCGTAGCAAGATCCCAAGATGTCAAAGATTTTGCAAAACGCCTCAAAGTCGAGTCGCTCGCGATCACTCAGGTTTGTATAGATATCGTTGAGCGGGACGAGCCGACGTCTGCCAAATATTCGGCGTTTGCGGAATGCGCGATAGCCGATGATAAATACGAGAGCGGATACGCACACAGCGAGGAAGATTTCCATCTTCTACTCAGGGACACATTGCATAGAAAAGGCCGCTGGCGAAAACTCCGAGGTTGTAGAAGCCGATTCCAACTGTGGCTACTCCGATTGCCGCTGCACTAGCACGCACTGCTGCATGGCCAGCACCGGGTACCCCAAACGCGCGCGGTACGCTTGTTAGCGGATTCGTTGAACCGAGTGCTGGCGGACGGCCTTCGGTCGCCCATGACCAAGATTTTGGCCAGAGTCCTCCCGCGAGCGTCGTGACATATGGTCCCACGTCAACGGTCCACTCGCGAACGTGCTCGTTGTATCGATCCCAATAGTCGAGGCCGTGAGGGTCTCTCCAGCTGATCGGATTCCCCCCAACATAGGCATAAAGATTGGGCCCACCCTCAAACTCTATCGGATCCTCCGATATAAACCTCCCGAACCCCGGATGGTAATACCGCGCCCGGTAATAGTAGAGGCCCGTCCCGTCATTCTCCCGCCCGGTGTAGAGCTGCGTCGTGCCGTCCGTCCCGAACTGCGTCGCCGTGCCGTAGGGCTCGTAGCTGTAGCTGTCGGTCACGGTGCCCGAGGTGTTCACCAGGTAGAGCGTGTTGTTGTTGGCGTCTGGGAGCAGACCGAGCACGCTGGCCGTCGCGCCACTGCCCGTCAGGCGCAGGAAGGTCTCGTCCAGGCCCAGGCCGGTCACGAGATTCGCCATGGGCGTGCCGGCGCCGTCTTTCTCCTGGACGATGTTCAGGCCGTCGTAGACGTACTGGGTGGTGGCGCCACCGACGGTCTTGCCGGTGCG